>NZ_JBFUAZ010000314.1:0-4810 GCF_056406035.1 Polaromonas sp. P1_E1_2
CCCGGCCAGCCGCGGGGTACGATTTTCAGTTTCACCTTGCCGGCGGCCCTGCCGCATGATGCAGGGGCGCATACAGCCTGAAGGACACAGCATGGAACCCATTCAAAATGCCACGGTTTATATCGTCGACGACGATGCCAGCGTGCGCGACGCGCTGGCCTGGCTGCTGCGCTCGCGCCGCCTGCTGAGCGAAACCTTCGACAGTGCAGAGGCGTTTGATGCGCGCGTATCCCAGCAATTCGCGGTCAAGTCGCCTTCATGTGTGTTGCTGGATGTACGCATGGCGGGCCTGAGCGGTCTGGCCATGTTCGAGAAGCTGATTGCCTACGGCTTGCTGCCCACGTTGCCGGTGATCTTTTTGACGGGCCATGCGGACGTTCCCACGGCGGTCGACGCGGTCAAGCGCGGCGCTTTTGATTTTTGCGAAAAACCCTTTTCAGACAACGCATTGGTAGACCGCATTGAACAGGCGCTGAACCATTCTGCCGGGGCACTGGCGCAGCACAGCGAGTCGACGGGCCTGCAGGCCCGTCTCGACGGCCTGACAGACCGTGAGCGTGATGTGATGAAGCTGGTGGTGGGTGGGTTGCCCAACAAGCTGGTGGCGGACCAGCTTGACATCAGTGTGCGCACGGTGGAGGTCCACCGTGCCAGGGTTTTTGACAAAATGGGTGTCAAGTCGGCGGTGGAGCTGGCCAACCTGCTGCGTAACCTGTAATTGCAGCGCTGTGCCGGGCTTATTTTTTTTCGGGCTCTGCCGGGATCTCTGAGTGGACCGATTCCTTCAATTCGCCATTTTTACGGCCCGAAAACATCGTCCACCACACAATGAACACCAGCAGCAGCAATGCCCCCAGGGCTTCGAGCAAAAGTAGGGCCATGACATTTCCTTGGATTTCAAAAGAGGCTTCGATGCCTGTGCTGCCGTCAATGCGTTCCATGCGGCTTGTCCCAATTATCGCCATGGCGGCGCTGCTTGCTTCCTGCGCAAGCCCGCCCCGGCCGCCTTCGACCGTCCCGGCGGGCGAGCCCACAGCCCCGGGCGTGCGCGCCGGCGATACCGGCCCATTGCCTGCGCCCATGGTGCAGGGGAAAAGCCGCTGGGTCGCGGTCCGCTGGGCCGAGTTGCCCGGCTTCGAGGAAGACGCGCTGTTTGAGGCCTGGAACGCCTGGCTCAAAAGCTGCGAGCGTCCCGGCCCGGGTTTTGCGCCGCTATGCGGCGAGATCCGGCGCCTTAGCATTGCGTCTGCCGATGAGCAGCGCAACTGGATGGTCAGGCGGCTGCAGCCCTATCGGGTGGAGAGCCTGCAAGGCGTAACCGAGGGGCTGTTGACCAGTTACTACGAGCCTGTGCTCAGGGCCAGCCGGCAGCCCGTTGCGGGTTACGAGGTGCCGCTGTACCGTCCTCCCGCATCGCTGGGCAGCCGCAAACCGTGGTTCTCCCGGCAGGAAATCGACACCCTTGCTGAAGCCAAAGCGGCGCTGCGCGGCCGCGAGATCGCCTGGCTGGCCGACCCGGTTGAGGCGATGTCGCTGCACATACAAGGCTCGGGCCGCCTGAACATCACCGAAGCCGATGGCTCACAGCGTGTCGTGCGTGTGGCCTATGCCGGCTCGAACGAGCAGCCGTTTCGCAGCGTGACCCAGTGGCTGCTGGAGCAGGGCGAAGGCCGCATGACGGCGCCCTGGGTGGAGTCCACCAAGGCATGGGTTGCAAAAAATCCGCAGCGCGCGCAGCAAATGCTCTGGAGCAACCCGCGCTACACTTTTTTCCAGGAGCAGCCGCTGAGTGAACTGGATACCGCCTTTGGACCCAAAGGTGCGCAGGGCGTGGCGCTGACACCGGGCCGTTCCATTGCAGTTGACCCGGGAAGCATTCCCTACGGCACGCCGGTGTGGCTGGCGTCCCGTGGCGGTGCGGCCAACCTGCAGAAGCTGGTGCTGGCGCAGGACACCGGCAGCGCCATCGTGGGTGCGGTCAGGGCCGATTACTTTGCCGGAACCGGCCCCGAAGCCGGCCTGCTGGCGGCACGTGTCAACCAGCCGCTGCGGCTCTGGGTGCTCTGGCCGAAGTGAGTGCTCGAAACGTTGGGCAAGCCTGAAGGAGATTCCATGAAACAACTGTCGGCCCGAACCGGGATGGCCTTGGTGGGGGTGACCGGAGCGCTTGTGCTGGCAGCCTGCGCGGCGGGTGGCGGGCCTTCGTCTACCGCGCAGTACCGCTGCGAACACGGCGCTGACTTCAAGGTGAAATTTGTGGACGACACCGCCGTGCTGGATAGCGCCGGCGGCTCGGACCTGCTGTTTCGTGACGCAGGCGGCCAGGGTGCGCAGCAGACGGTGTACAGCAATCCGCGGATGCGCGCCGAGTTTGGCCTGGGCGCCAGCGGCCGTGAGGCGGTGCTGCGTTATTCCTTGCTGCCGCTGACGTCACGCTGCGTGCGCGACTGATTCCCTGGAAAACCTCTTTGCGTTGTTGTGCGGACCTGCCGTGCCACAATCGTTTCACCGCGATTTGTGGGCGGCTTCTTCTAGCGCACGGAGAGGCGGACTTCTACCCTCATGCCGTCCCGACGGGTCGATTGCCGGCTGTCGGCGATGCCGCTGCTGCTGCCGGCGCTCGCATCGTCCGATTCGGCCACGGTGACCCATTCCCCGAGGCGAACGGTTAGCGAGGTGCTGGTGGACGATGAGGACAGGGGAGCCTGCGGCGACGAGCCTGTGCGGCTGGCCTGCCCCGCGGCCAGTTCCAGCTCCACGCTGTCGCCGCCGTACCAGGTGGGCCTGGCTGAAAAGCCGCTGTTGGCCTCGATGAACACGGTGCCGGCCTGGCGCGCCTGTACCAGCCGCAGCGGCTGGCTGTTGCCCAGGTTGATGTTGGCGTTGCGGCCATTGAGCACCAGCACGCGCTGCACCAGGTCGCGTGAATCGCTGCGCTGGCTGTCCTGGGCTGTGATCTGCGCATTGAGGCCCGAACGGCCCGGTTGCAGCACAACACCGCCTTGTGCGCCGAGGGCGCTCTGGGAGCGCAGGCTGCTGCCGGCCTGCCGCACTTCGATCTGCAGGTTGCGCATGGGTAGTGGCTCTGGATTTGCTCCTGAATTGATAGCGGGTTGCGCTTGCAGGACGGGCGCCAGAGCCATAAAAAGCATAAAGGCCAAAGAGGCGGGGCTGGAAAATGGTTTCATGCGGGGCTCCTTGAAGCGTTGTCTTGCAGGTGTTTCATGCGCTGGCCATTGTGCACAGTGGGAGAGCTTGATGCTATTAAATCAATAGCTGATTGCGCCCGTCGGAAAAGGGTTGCAAGCACTATTTTCTTGAATTTTAGGCTGTAGCTCGCGTCAGATGCCCCAACGGCAGCGCGCTGCTGGCTTTGACTTCGCCCAGCGAAAAACTGGTGTGCAAGTCTTTCACATTGGGCAGGTTGATCAGGTTTTGCAGCGCAAACTTGCTGAAGGCTTCCAGGTCTTGCGCCACCACCTGCAGCTCAAAGGTGCCGGTGCCGCTGATGTAGTGGCAAGAGACGATCTCCGGCAGCTTCTTGATGGCCTCTTCCAGCTGGCGCGTTGCGTCGCCACTGTTGCGGTCAGCGTCCAGCCGGACAAAAGCCAGCACGCCCAGCCCGATCTTGTGACGGTTGATCTCGGCCCGGTAGCCGGTGATGAAGCCGCTTTCTTCCAGCGCCCGCACGCGCCGCCAGCAGGGCGCGGCCGACAGGCCCACGCGGGAGGCGAGTTCCGTGTTCGTCAACCGGGCGTCGAGTTGCAACTCATTCAGGATGGCGATATCAAACTTATCTAATGTTTCCATATTCACAACTTTACAGCAAGATTCTTTCTGGAAGTGCCCTAAATTGGGCAAACAAAGCAAAGACATATCACGGCTGGCGGCATACACTTTGCATGCAACTAGAGGGCGCCCCCTATCCGGGTGTGGCCCTTCTGCCAGCCTGCCCACAAAGCGGTACTAACAAACAGTCCTGGAGACCCACGAACATGAACGCGCCCCTACCTGAACACATCCGCAAAGCGCTAGAGACCGTCACGCTTGACGATAAATATTCTTTAGGCCACGGCCGCGCCTTCATGAGCGGCGTCCAGGCGCTGGTTCGCCTGCCCATGCTGCAGCGCACGCGCGATGCGATCGAGGGGCTGAACACGGCGGGTTTTATCAGCGGCTACCGCGGCTCGCCGCTGGGCGGTTATGACCAGGCCCTGTGGGCTGCCAAAAAGCACCTGGCTGCGCAAAACATCGTGTTCCAGCCCGGCGTCAATGAAGAACTGGGCGCTACGGCAGTCTGGGGCACCCAGCAACTCGACCTGTACCCGCAAAGCAAAAAATTCGACGGCGTATTCGGCATCTGGTACGGCAAGGGMCCGGGCGTGGACCGCTGCTCCGACGTTTTCAAACACGCCAACATGGCCGGCACGGCCAAACACGGCGGCGTGATCGCCATCGCCGGCGATGACCATGTGTCCAAGAGCTCCACCGCCGCGCACCAGAGTGACCACATCTTCAAGGCCTGCGGCCTGCCGGTGTTCTTTCCGTCCAATGTGCAGGACATCCTGGACATGGGCTTGCACGCGTTTGCCATGAGCCGGTTTTCCGGCGTCTGGTCGGGCATGAAAACCATCCAGGAAGTGGTCGAGTCTTCGAGCTCCATCCTGGTCGACCCCGATCGCGTGAAGATCATCATCCCCGAAGATTTCGAGATGCCGCCTGGCGGACTGCACATCCGCTGGCCGGATGCTCCGCTGGAGCAGGAAGCCCGGCTGATGGACTACAAATGGTATGCGGCGCTCGCGTACAT
>NZ_JBFUAZ010000315.1:0-4787 GCF_056406035.1 Polaromonas sp. P1_E1_2
TCAGTGGTCTTGACCAGCTTGCCGCCGGCTTTTTTCTCGTCGGCGCTGGTGAACTCCATCTGCAGCAACTTGCTGCCCAGGTTGCGGCGAATGACGGCGCGTTTGCCCGCTTTGAGCATGGGTTTATGCACGTAAAACTCGTCAGGGTTGACGGCGCCCTGCACCACCGTCTCGCCCAGGCCGTAGCTGGAGGTGATGAACACCACGTCTTCAAAGCCGCTTTCGGTGTCGATGGTGAACATCACGCCGGCAGCACCCTTGTCGCTGCGCACCATGCGCTGGATACCGGCTGAAAGCGCTACGTCGGAATGGGCAAAGCCCTGGTGAACCCGGTAGCTGATGGCGCGGTCGTTGTACAGCGAGGCGAACACCTCTTTCATCTTGTGCAGCACGTCCTCGATGCCGACGACGTTCAGGAAGGTTTCCTGCTGGCCGGCAAACGACGCGTCCGGCAAGTCCTCTGCCGTGGCGGATGAGCGCACCGCAAAGCTGGCCTGGGCATTGCCGGCGCTGAGGGCGGCAAAACTGTCGCGAACGGCTTTTTCCAGATCGGCCGGGAAAGGCTGGGCTTCCACCAGCTTGCGGATTTTGGCGCCGGCTTCGGCCAGCGCACGCACGTCATCGGTGTTGAGCGTGTCCAGCACGCCGTTGATTTTTTTGTCGAGGCCGTCATGCGCCAGGAACACGCGAAAGGCGTGGGCCGTAGTGGCAAATCCGGTGGGAACACGAACCCCGTTCGGGCCGGTCGGCAGTTGCGAAATCATTTCGCCGAGGCTGGCGTTCTTGCCGCCGACAGACTCGACGTCTGTCATCCTCAGGTTTTCAAACGGTACGACCAGGGCGGTCGCCTCAAACAGCTTGGACATGAAAATACTCCGGGAGGTTTAAAAACCGGGGAATTCACCATGCGCGGCAAGCAACCTTGTTGTTGTTGGAAGGGGTTGTGGCGGGGCATGATGTGACAAACTGGATAATTGCCACGATTGTAGGGGCCTCGGGCCCGGCGTGCCGTGTCAGGCTTTCACCCGGCTTTCAACCAGCGAAACCCTTATTTCCCCTCCCTGTCCCTCATTTATCCCCTTCCCATGTCCCAACGCACCGTATTTTTCATCTCTGACGGTACCGGCATCACCGCTGAAACCTTTGGTAACGCCATCCTGGCGCAGTTTGAATTCAAGCCGCGCCACGTGCGCCTGCCTTTTATCGACAGCGTGGACAAGGCCCACCAGGCGATCCGGCAGATCAATCACACGGCCGAAGTCGAGGGCAAACGCCCCATCGTCTTCACGACGCTGGTGAACATGGAGATCCTCGCGGTCATCAAGGCCCACTGCAACGGCATGCTGCTGGACATGTTCGGCATGTTTGTGGCGCCGCTGGAGGGTGAGCTGGGCATCAAGTCCAACCACCGGGTAGGCCGGTTTTCAGACGCGTCCAAAAGCAAGGAATACGACGACCGCATCGAGGCGATCAATTTCTCGCTGGCGCATGACGACGGCCAGAGCAACCGCGACCTGGCCGGTTCGGACGTCATTCTGGTGGGCGTGAGCCGCAGCGGCAAGACGCCGACCTCGCTTTACCTGGCCATGCAGTACGGCCTGAAGGCTTCCAACTACCCATTGATCCCCGAAGATTTCGAGCGCCGCCAGCTGCCGCCGGCGCTGGTGCCACACCGCAAGAAGATCTTCGGGCTGACCATCGCGCCCGAGCGACTGGCGCAGATCCGCAATGAGCGCCGGCCCAACTCCAAATACGCCAGCCTGGAGAACTGCCGCGACGAAATCCACGAGGCCGAAGCCATGATGCGGCGCGAAGGCATACGTTGGCTGTCAACCACCACCAAGTCGATTGAAGAGATCGCCACCACCATCCTGCAGGAAATCCGGCCGGAGCGGCTGGAGTACTGAGGCGGGGCCATGCACATCCCATGCCTCCGCACGGATGCACAAGGTGAGCATTCATCGAAGCAGGGGTCAGCGTCGACACAGATTTCCCGATGCATGGCGGCTGAAGCCGTTTTTTCCCGGGGATCGAGTGAGTTGCTACTGATTTGATAGCTGCTTGCGCCCGTCCCTATTGGCCAGGAAGCATTTTTTAGCGAAAAATAGAGCCTTGGGCCTGGCTAAAAATTTCGCATGAAATCAGCCGTTGCCCCAATCCCGACGTGCGCGAGCAGCTATCTTTTTTATAGCGGCGCCAGATCAGCCCAGCACCGCCACCCCCTTGACCTGCGCGTACACAAGGTTGTCAGGCTGCAATTGCAAGGCTTCCGCTGATTTTTGGGTGAGCCGCGCCAGCAGTGTGCTGCCGCCGGCGTCCAGGCCGACCATCACCTGTCCCGGGCTGTCAGCTGAAAGGCCGATGACGGTGACCGCAAAGATGTTCTGCACACTGGTGCCCTCCTGGCGCTCAAGCGTCAGGCTCACGTCACGCGCCTGGATGCGCACGCGCACGCGCTGGCCGACCTGCAGCGAAGGGTTGAGCAGGCTGATGCGTCCGCCGGGAAACTCGGCATGGCTCATGTGCCATTCGGGTTCAACGGCGCTGATCACGGCATCTATCACCGCGGCTGCGGCGTCGCCGTGCGCCAGCGGCAGGTCCAGCCGCGTCATCAGCTCGCGCGTGGGGCCTGAGGCCGTGACCCGGCCGGCGTCCAGCAGCACCAGGTGGTCGGCCAGCCGGGCGACTTCGTCCGGTGCGTGGCTGACGTAGAGCACGGGCATGTCGAGTTCGTCATGCAGGCGCTCCAGGTAAGGCAGGATTTCGGCCTTGCGGGCGATGTCCAGCGAGGCCAGGGGCTCGTCCATCAGCAACAGGCGCGGACTGGTGGCCAACGCCCGCGCGATGGCCACGCGCTGGCGCTCGCCGCCCGAAAGCGTGCCGGGCATGCGCCGCATCAGTTTTTGCAAGCCCAGCAATTCAATGGCGTGTTCCAGCGAGATGCGGCGCTGGGCAGCCGGCACGCGGCGCTGGCCGAAATCGAGGTTGCTGTGCACGTCCAGGTGGGCGAACAGACTTGCTTCCTGGAATACATAGCCCAGCGGCCGCTGATGCACCGGCAAGAAGACACCGGCCTTGTCGTCTTGCCAGACCTCGCCATTGACCGAGAGATGGCCGGTTGCTGCACGCTCCAGACCGGCAATGCTGCGCAGCAGGCTGGTTTTGCCCGAACCCGAAGGACCAAAGACGGCCGTGACGCCGCGCCCAGGCAAGTCCAGCGACACGTCGAGCGAGAAATCGGTGAAGACACGATGAAACGAGGCGGTGATGCCGCCTTCGAGAACGCTGGCCGGCCTCATGCGCCCTGCCCTTTGCGCCGGCCCGGCTGCAAGGCATTGAAGGTATAGAGCGCCAGCAGCACCAGAAAGGAAAACGCCAGCAGGCCGCCGGCCAGCCAGTGCGCCTGGCTGTATTCGAGCGCTTCCACATGGTCGTAGATCTGCACAGACATCACGCGTGTCTTGCCGGGAATGTTGCCCCCCATCATGAGCACAATGCCGAACTCGCCCACTGTGTGCGCAAAGCCCATGACGGTGGCGGTCAGGTAGGCGGGCCGGGCCAGCGGCAGCACCACGCTGAAAAAGGTATCCAGCGGCGAGGCTCGCAAGGTGGCAGCGGCTTCCAGCGGCCGTTCGCCAATCGCCTCAAAGGCGTTTTGCAGCGGCTGCACCACGAAAGGCATGGAATACAGCACCGATCCCACCACGAGCCCGGCAAAGGTAAACGGCAGCACGCCCCAACCCAGCGACTGCGTGAGCTGGCCCACCGGGCCGTTCGGCCCCATCAGTACCAGCAGATAAAAACCCAGCACCACTGGAGGCAAAACCAGCGGCAAGGCCACCAGCGCACCCACCGGCCCTTTGAGCCATGAACGCGTACGCGCCAGCCACCACGCCAGCGGCGTGCCGGCCAGCAGCAACACCACGGTGGTGGTGGCCGCCAGCCGAAAGGTCAGCACCAGTGCCTGAAGGCTTGCATCGTCGAGCATGATTCAGTGTCGCCTCTATGCCGCTTCTGTGCCGCGTTCAGGGCTCGTAGCCGAAGGAGCGGATCACCGCCCTGGCCTTCTCTGTTTTCAAAAAAGCCATCAGCTGCACCGCGGCCTTGCTGTCTTTGGCCTTGGCCAGCAGTACCGCATCCTGGCGAATCGGGCTGTGCAAGCTACCGGGAACAATCCACGCCGAGCCCGACCTGATCTTGCCGCCTTCGCAGACCTGCGAGAGYGCGATAAAACCCAGCTCCGCATTGCCGGTCGAGACAAAGCTGAAGGCCTGGCCGATGCTTTCGCCTTGCACCAGTTTGGGCTCCAGGGCGGCTTGCAGGCCCAGCTTATTCATGGTCTCGACGGCGGCAGCACCGTAGGGCGCGAGCTTGGGCGCAGCGATGGCGATCTTTTTGAAGTCGCCCTTTTTCAGGACCTCGCCCTGCGCATCAACCACGCCAGGCTGGGCCGACCAAAGCACCAGCTTGCCCGTGGCATAGGTAAAGCGGCTACCGTTCACGGCCGCGCCCTCCTTCTCCAGCTTTGCGGGAGTCTCGTCGTCGGCCGCGAGGAAGACCTCAAACGGCGCGCCATGGGTGATCTGCGCATAAAACTTGCCGGTGGCGCCAAAGGTCAGCACCGCTTTGTGGCCCGTATCTTTTTCAAAGTCCGCGGCGATCAGTTTCATGGGCGCGGTGAAATTGGCTGCCACAGCGACCTGGACTTCCTCCGCCAATGCAGCAGCCGATGCCAGCACGAGGCACAGAGCCGGCAGCCAGCGCAACGCAGTTTTGAACATGATGAA
>NZ_JBFUAZ010000316.1:0-4779 GCF_056406035.1 Polaromonas sp. P1_E1_2
GCCGTGTAGGCGGCCTTGGCTGAGTCCACCACGATGGGCGCGCCGCAGGCATACACCTGATAGCCCGACAGGTCGGAAAAATCTTCCAGCACGGCCTGGTGGACAAAGCCGGTGCGCCCCGTCCAGTTGTCTTCAGGCAGCGCGTTGGAAATCACCGGGACATAACGCAAATTCGGCATTTCCGCAGCCTTGGCCTTGACCCATTCGTCCATGTACAAATCGGCCGGGCGGCGGCCGCCCCAGTACAACACGGCCGGGCGCGTGATGCCCTTGTGTTGCAGATGCTCGATCAGCGCCTTGATGGGCGCAAAGCCGGTGCCCGATGCCAGCAGCACCATGGGTTTGTCGCTGTCTTCGCGCAGGTAAAAGCTGCCGAAGGGGCCTTCGATGCGCAGGATTTCCTTTTCTTTCATGGGGCCGAACACGTGCTCGGTGAACTTGCCGCCCGGCATGTGGCGAATGTGCAGCTCGACGCCCGGGTTGTCGGCCTGGGTGTGCGGGGCATTGCCCATTGAATACGCCCGGCGGTCGCCGTCGCGCAGCAAAAACTCCACATATTGGCCAGCGTGGTACTTGAACACATCGCTGGCCGGCAATTGCAGGCGCACCACCATGACGTCGTGTGAGGCCTTGGCCAGGCTGTTGATGCGCACCGGCATCTTCTTGACCGGGAAGGCGCTTTCATCCGTGACGTGGCGTGATTCGAGGACGATATCACTCGTCGCCCTGGCGCTGCAGGTCAGGATGAAGCCGTTCGCCTCTTCCTCGGGTGACATGGCCTTGACCTGGTGCGCGCCATGGAGGACGCTGCCTTCCAGTTTTTTTGACTTGCAGGAGCCGCAGGCGCCATCCTTGCAGCCGTAGGGCAGGCCAATCCCCTGGCGAATGGCGGCTGCCAGCAGCGGTTCATCCGCCTCGGCGATGAATGTCCGGCCACTGGGTTGCACGGTCACGTTAAAGCTCATATTCGGTATCCTTGCGGTATCTGTTCTCGACCTGGCTGGCTTTTTCCAGCAACCCCAATTTTGCCCTCAAACCTGAACCCCCTAGGCGCGCTGCCTTTCCGTTTCCGCCGCGAGCGGGTTTTGATTGCCGGTTGCGGCGATGTCGGCCTGCGCGTAGCCCGCCTGCTGCCGCGCAATGTCCGGCGCATCGCCCTGACGTCGTCACCGCAGCGTTTCCCGGCTTTGCGCGCGCAAGGCATCACACCGCTGCTGGGCAACCTGGACGACGGCGCCTCCCTGCGGCGCTTGGCCGGGCTGGCTACGCGGGTGGTGCATCTGGCGCCGCCACCCGGCGACCAGCCCGACTGGCGTACGGACCCACGTACGCTGGCACTGCTGCGCGCCCTGCGCCTGCGCAGCCTGCCGCAGTCGCTGGTGTATGGCTCCACCAGCGGGGTGTATGGCGACTGCGGCGGCGAATGGGTGCGCGAAACGCGGCCATTGAAGCCCCACACACCGCGTGCCCAGCGGCGTGTGCATGCCGAGGCGCATCTGCGGCTTTTTGGCCGGGCCACCGGCACCCGCGTGCACCTGCTGCGCATCCCGGGCATCTATGCGTCCGACCGCGAAGGCGGTACGCCGCGTGGCAGGTTGCTCAAGGGCACACCTGTACTGCGTGCCGAAGACGACGTCTACACCAACCATATCCACGCCGACGACCTGGCCCGTGCCTGCCTGGCGGCGCTGTGGCGCGGCAAGCCCCAGCGCGCCAGCAACGTCAGTGACGATACGCAGCTGAAGATGGGCGACTATTTCGACCTGGCGGCGGACCTCTACGGTCTGCCGCGGCCGCCGCGCCTGGCACGGGGCACGGCACAGGAAGAGTTGCCGCTGATGCTGCTGAGCTTCATGAGCGAGTCGCGCCGGCTGGACAACACCCGCCTGAAGCAGGAGCTGCGGCTTCGTTTGYACTACCCGACAGTAGCAATTGGCCTGCGCGATCAGTGAGCGAGCCAGCCGCGCGGTGCAACGCAATAAATGCCATTGACCGCCTGAAATGAACGGGTTGCCACCATGGCAGCCCGTTTTCTCATTTTAGGTGTCTTTTTTTGGCAACGGTACTGCGGTCGAATGTTACAACCAAAGCGGTAACAAATTGAAACTAACGTGGTCGGCCTGGAGCACGTTTCTATTAACTGCAAAAAGAACTTTTTTTAACCCGATGTGCCGGGTTTCCTTTGTGAATACCATCACTTCGAGTGCCTCTATCTTGCAATCGGCTGACGCAAGGGGACTCGCGGGATGTGAAAAATGCACAAAAAAAGTTCGAAAAATGCGCGTACGGCAGCGCAATTTGTAACAAACATCGGTCAACGCGTACCCACCGCGGCGCCGCCGTTTTTTGATGCACTGGGACGGATGGCCGATAGCGCCGCGGGCAGATGGACCCTGCGCAAGCCCGTAACGGCCGTTTTGCTGCTGGGAGCAGCAACAGCGCAGGCCGGCCCGGTAGACGGCCAGGTCACTTCGGGCGCGGCCAGCATCTCGCAGAGCGGCTCCGCCACCACCATCAATCAATCCAGCCAGAACGCTTCGCTGACCTGGAAGAGCTTTAACGTAGGCGCGCAGGAAAGCGTCAACTTCGTGCAGCCTTCGGCCAGCGCGATCGCGGTCAACCGCATCATGGACACCCACGGCAGCCAGATCCTGGGCCAGCTCAATGCCAATGGGCAGGTCTTCCTGATCAACCCCAACGGCATCCTGTTTGGCGCCGGCGCCCAGGTCAATGTGGGCGGGCTGGTGGCGTCGACACTGGATGTCAAGGATGCGGACCTGAGCAGCGGAAAGCGCAGCTTCAGCGGCGCAGGCGCAGGCAGTGTGGTCAACCAGGGCCGCATCAATGCTGCCACGGGCGGCTACGTTGCACTGGTCGGCAATACCGTGCGCAACCAGGGCAGCATCAGCGCTCCGCAGGGCAGCGTGGCGCTGGCGGCAGGCAGCGCGGCTACTTTGACCTTCCAGGGCAACCAGCTGCTCAAGATCGAGGTGGACCAGAGCGTTCTCAACAGCCTGGCCGAGAACGGCGGGTTGATTCTGGCTGACGGCGGGCAGGCGCTGATGAGCGCCGGTGCCAAGGATTCCCTGCTGGCCAGCGCAGTCAACAACACCGGGGTGATCCAGGCGCGCACCGTGGAAAACCGCAGCGGCACCATCATCCTGCTGGGCGGCATGGCCGCCGGCACTGCCAACATTGCGGGCACGCTGGACGCTTCGGCGCCCAACGGCGGCAACGGCGGCTTTGTGGAAACCTCGGGCGCGCAGGTGAACATTGCCGACGGCGCCCGGATCACCACGGCGGCCCCCGCGGGCCAAAGCGGCACCTGGCTGATCGATCCTGTGGACTTCACCATCGCCGCTGCAGGCGGGAACATCACGGGTGCGGCCCTGAGTGCCAACCTGGCCTCAGGCAACGTCGTCATCCAGAGCAGCAGCGGGAACACGGGCACGGCGGGCGATGTCAACGTCAACAACGTGGTGAGCTGGAGCGTCAACCAGCTGACGCTCAACGCGCAGAACAACATCAACATCAATGCCAACCTCAACGCATCGGGCACCGGCAAGCTGGCGCTGGAATACGGCCAGGGCAATACCAATGGAATCACCAACTCCTACAACGTCAACAACGGCGCGAAGATCAATTTGCCGGCAGGCAACAATTTCAGCACCAAGCAAGGCAGCAACGGTACCCCCGTCGCCTATACGGTGATCACTGACCTGGGTACCGCAACCAGCACCAGCGGCACAGATTTACAGGGCATGAGCGGCAATCTCAACGGTCGCTACGCACTGGGCGCTGACATCGACGCCTCGCCAACCAGCGCTTGGAACGGCGGCAGTGGATTCGAACCGCTGGGCAACAACCTGGCGCAATTCAGTGGCATCCTGGACGGTTTGGGCCACACCATTTCCGGCCTCACTATCAACCGGCCCACCGCCACCTACGTCGGTCTGCTCGGCTATGTAGGCGCTTCGGGGCGAATCAACAATTTGGGCTTGGCCGGCGGTAGCGTCACGGGCCAAACCAAAGTCGGCGCGTTGGCCGGGTGGAGCTCTGGCAATATCACTAACAGCTACGCCAGCACCTCAGTGACCGGCTCCGGATCCGAGGCTGGTGGGCTGGTGGGGACCAGCCAGGGCGTAATCCGCAACAGCCACGCCAGCGGCGCGGTGATCGGCTCGTTCATTGTGGGCGGGCTGGTTGGCTGGAACCAGGGCCTTATCAGCGACAGCTATGCCACCGGCTCTGTCGGCGCATCGAGTTCGCGGGTTGGCGGGCTGGTGGGCGACATGCTCAACGGCGGAAGCGTCAGCAATAGCTACGCCAGCGGCAACGTCACCAGCACCGGCCAGGATGTCGGCGGGCTCGTGGGGTATTGGGACAGCAATGGTACCGCCAATGTTGTGATCAGCAACAGTTATGCGAGTGGCACGGTGTCCGGCACCACGAATGTCGGCGGCCTGGTGGGCTATAAGTTCAATGCTGGTGGCACCATCAACAACAGCTACGCGACCGGGGCCGTGAGCGGCACCAGCAACCTGGGCGGGCTGGTCGGCTTGTGGGACGCCGGAACGGCGATCAACAACAGTTTCTGGGACACCGTCACAACCGGGCGGGCCACCAGCTCGGGCGGCGGCATGGGCATGACCACAGCCCAGATGCAACAACAGGCCAATTTCAGCTCGGCCACGGCTGCCAACGGCAACGTCAACCCGAACTGGGATTTCACCAGCGTCTGGCGTATTTATGAGGGAAATAGCCGTCCCCTGCTCAAGG
>NZ_JBFUAZ010000317.1:0-4758 GCF_056406035.1 Polaromonas sp. P1_E1_2
GCCCATGCTCCGCCAGCGTCGGCACATTGCCAATCAGCGGCATGCGCGTACTCTTGGAGACACCCAGGATCTTCAGCTTCCCGCTTTGCACATGCGGCAAGGTGGCCAGCATGCCGTTCATCAACACCTGGGTCTGGCCGGCGATCGTATCGCTGACGGCTTGCGAACCGCCCTTGTAGGGGATGTACTGCCACTTCGCCTTGCTCGCYCGCTCGACCGCAACACCAGCCAGGTGCGGTGCGCTACCCATGGCCGTTACCGCAAAGTTCAGGTCGGTCTTGTGCGAAAGCGCTACGAGCTCCTTGAGATTGCTGGCGGGTACCGAGGGATGAACCACCAGCAGGTGCGGCGAGTAGGCCAGCATCGTGACACCACGCAAGTCCTTGGTCGGGTCGAAACCCAGCTTGGGATAGACCGAAGGGCTGATGGCCAGAGCGCCGGTGTCGCACAGCAGCAGCGTGTAGCCGTCGGGTGCTGACTTGGCCACGATGTCGGCGCCCAGGTTACCGTTGGCGCCAGCCTTGTTGTCCACGATGACCGACTGCTTGAGCGCCTCGGACAGAGGCTGCGCAATGGCGCGCGCGATGATGTCTGAAGAACCGCCGGGTGGGTACGGCACCACCAGGCGTATGGGTTTGGACGGCCATGAAGCCTGCGCGCTCGCAGCGCCAGTCCCCAAAGCCAGTGAAGCAGCAATAAGCTCTCGTCGATTGATCGGCATGTTCGTCTCCGGATGTGTGAAAAAGCGGTGTCCTCCACCAGCTGCGCCGTGAGCCTCTGTGGGCTCTTCATGCGGATGAGTTACGCGACTTCGTGGTTGCCCAGAAGTTCAAGCGCGCGCACCAGAGCGGAATGGTCCAGGTCCTGCATGCCGTTGGCGGCACAGGCCTGCATCAGCTGGGCGGCGCCCGCCGTTTGCGGCAAAGCCAGACCCAGCGTACGCGCACCGCTGAGCGCGAGGTTCAAATCCTTCTGGTGCAAGCCGATACGGAAGCCCGGCGCAAAGGTGCGCTTGATCATGCGTTCGCCGTGAACTTCCAGAATGCGCGACGAGGCAAAACCGCCCATCAGCGCCTGGCGCACTTTGGCTGGATCGGCGCCAGCCTTGCTGGCAAACAACAGGGCTTCACCCACGGCCGCGATGTTCAGCGCCACGATGATCTGGTTGGCCACCTTGCAGGTCTGGCCGTCGCCGTTGCCGCCCACCAGGGTGATGTTCTTGCCCATCAGTTCGAACAACGGCTTGACGAGGTCAAACGCCGCCTGCGGGCCGCCCACCATGATGGTCAGGCTCGCAGCTTTGGCGCCGACTTCACCGCCCGACACCGGGGCGTCCAGATAGTCGCAACCGAGGGCGTCAATTTTCTTGGCGAACTCTTTGGTGTCCATCGGCGAGATCGAGCTCATGTCGACCACTGTCTTGCCCTTGGTCAGCACCGAGGCCACTCCGCCCTCGCCAAACAGCACGTTCTCCACGTCGGGCGTATCGGGCAACATCAGGAAAATGATGTCCGCCTGCTTTACTACGTCGGCGATGGAGTCGCAGGCCTTGCCCTTGCCGGTCAAGAGAGCCGCAGGCACTTTGCTCCGCGTGTTCATGAAAACCTCGTGTCCTGCCGCAATCAGGTGCGCAGCCATCGGCGCGCCCATGATGCCCAAGCCGATAAATCCAAGCTTGCTCATAAAAATGCTCCTTGTTTGTAAAAAATAGCAATGGCCCCGGACGCGCGGTCCACAAGGCGCATCCCGGACCAGGTCCGGGATGACAGAAAAATCAGGCGAGGTATTTGTCGCGCAGGGCCTGTGTGGCGCCACGGAAAACGCCGAGGTCGCTGCCGACGCCGACAAAAGTCGCGCCCATCTCCATGTAGCGGCGCGCGTCGGCCTCCACCGGCGCCAGGATGCCGACCGGTTTGCCGTGCGCCTTGGCGGCGGCAAAAATTTTCACCATGGCGGCCTGCACCTCCGGGTGCCCGGCATTACCGAGGTGGCCCAGGCCGGCGGCCAGGTCGGACGGGCCGACAAACATGCAGTCGACACCGTCGATGGCGGCAATCTCGTTCGCTGCCGCCGTGCCGGCGATGCTTTCGATCTGCACCATCACGCAGATGTGGTCGTTGATGGACTTGAGGTAGTCCGGCACCGTGCCGTACTTGTTGCTGCGCTGGGACACCGACACGCCGCGAATGCCTTGCGGCGGGTAACGGGTGGCGGCGACGGCGCTGGTGGCCTGCTCGGCGGTTTCGACAAAGGGGATCAGGAAGTTGTAGAAGCCGGCATCGAGCAGGCGCTTGAGCTCTACCGAGTTGTTTGAGGTCGGGCGCACCACCGGTGCGCTGCGGCTGTCTTTCAGCGCCATCAGTTGCGGGATGTAGGTGGCCATGTCGTTGGGCGAATGTTCACCGTCAAGCAGGATCCAGTCGAAACCGGCCACGCCCAGCACCTCGGTGGTGATGGCGTTGGACAGCGAGGACCAGCAGCCGATCAGTTTTTTGCCGGCCAGCAGGTCGCGCTTGAAGCTGTTGGGAAAACTTTGATAAGGGGTTGCTTGTGTCATGAGTTAACTCTCTTTTTATCGATGATCTCTGTTGATCAGGTAGGCAGTGAATCTTTGAATCTATACGTCAATGCATCAGTCCATCAGGTAATGGGCGCCGGGTTGAACAACACCAGCGCGTTGTGCAGCTTCCAGTGTTCGGCCCAGGTTTTCTTTCGGCCGCTGGCAACGTCCAGCATGAACTGGAACAGCTCCCAGCCGACGTCTTCAATGGTGGCATCGCCGTCGGCAATACGCCCGGCATTGATGTCCATCAGGTCGTGCCAGCGCCGGGCGAGGTCGCTTCGCGTGGCCACCTTGATGACCGGCACTTCCGCCAGGCCGTAGGGCGTGCCGCGGCCGGTGGTAAACACATGGATGTTGATGCCCGCGGCCAGCTGCAGCGTGCCGCAGATGAAGTCGCTGGCGGGCGTGGCGGCGTAGATCAGGCCTTTTTGTTTCACCTTCTCGCCGGGTGCCAGTACACCGCTGATGGGCGCGGAGCCTGACTTGACGATGGAGCCCATGGCCTTTTCCACAATGTTGGAAAGGCCGCCTTTTTTGTTGCCCGGCGTGGTGTTGGCGCTGCGGTCAACCTGCCCTTTTTTCAGGTACGCGTCATACCAGGCCATCTCGCGGATCATCGCGGCGGCCACTTCAGGGCTGCTGGCCCTCGATGTCAGCTGGTCAATACCGTCGCGCACTTCAGTGGTCTCGGAAAACATCACCGTGGCGCCGGCACGCACCAGCAGATCGGTGGCAAAGCCCACCGCAGGGTTGGCCGTGACACCAGAGAACGCATCGCTGCCACCGCATTGCACGCCCACCACCAGCTCGCTGGCGGGCACCGTTTCGCGGCGTCGCGCATTCAGGCGTTCGAGATGTTGCAGTGCCATGTCCATGACCGAATCAATCATGGACATGAAGCCGACATGGTTCTCGGACTGCAGGCACACCACATCCAGCGCGGCTTCCGCATTCGTGCCCACATCGGCCACGTTGCGTTCATCGACGATCTGGATGGTGCCCGGCGGCAGCAAACGTTCAGGCTGCAGCTTCTCGCAGCCCAGGCTGACCACCATGACTTCACCGCCGAAGTTGGGGTTCAGGCTGATGTTGCGCAGCGTGCGGATCGGGATGATGGCGTCCGGCGCATCGATGGCCACGCCGCAGCCGTAGGTGTGCTCCAGCCCCACCACATCATCGACATGGGGAAAGCGGGGCAACAACTCTGCCTTGATGCGCTTGACGGCGAAGTCCACCACGCCGGCCACGCACTGCACGGTGGTGGTGATGGCCAGGATGTTGCGGCTGCCGACCGATCCGTCCGGGTTGCGGTAGCCCTCAAAGGTGTAACCCTCCAGCGCGGGCTGAGGGGCCGGCCGCACGGTGGCGATGGGAAGCGCGTCCAGCGTGCGCGCGTCGGGCATCTCCAGCAGGCGTTCATGCACCCAGCTGCCGGCGGGAATATCTTTCAATGCGTAACCGATGGGCACGTTGTAACGCAGCACCGCCGCGCCCTTGGGCAAGTCGACCAGCGCCACCTTGTGGCCCTGCGGAACCCGCTCGATCAGCGTCAACCCATCGGCAAACACTGCGCCCGCTGGCAGGCCACCATCGTTGGCAACAATGGCGACGTTGTCCGCACCGTGCATGCGGATAAAAAGAGGGTTGACGTTGGTGCGTTCCATCAGAAGTCGACGATTTCCACCCAGTTCGGGTTCTTGCCCGCGGGCTGGCTCACCCCGGCGGCAGGCACACCCGTGGCCGCATCGATCGGATGCAGCGACACGGCATGGGAGTCCTGGCCGGTAGAGATAAGGAACTTGCCGCTCGAGTCCACCGCAAAGCCGCGGGGCGTTTTCTCAGTGGGCGTTGTGCCGGCTGTTTGCAGCAGGCCGGTGGCAGGGTCTATTTTGAATGTGGTCAACGTGCTGGAAGTACGCTCCGATCCATACAGATACCGTCCGTCGGCGGACAGCTGGAGGTCTGCCGCCCATGGCTTGCCCGTAAAACCAGCCGGCATGACAGTGCTTCGCTGCAGATGGCGCATGGCGCCCTTGCCAGCGTCGTATGCAAACACATCCACACCGCCGTCCAGTTCGTTAAGCAGGTAGACATGCGTCTGGGCCTTGTTCCACAGGAAGTGCCGCGGGCCGGTTTTGGCCGGCGACACATTCACCAGCGCCGGATCGTTGGCGCTCAGCTGGCCGGTCTTGGGG
>NZ_JBFUAZ010000318.1:0-4751 GCF_056406035.1 Polaromonas sp. P1_E1_2
GCTGTTTTTTAGATTGAACCTCCCGTGAAAGTTCTTGTTATTGGCGGCGGCGGCCGTGAGCACGCGCTGGCCTGGAAACTGGCGCAGTCTCCCAAGGTTCAGGCGGTGTATGTTGCGCCCGGCAACGGCGGTACCGCGCTGGATGCGCGCCTTGAAAATGTTGACATCACCGACGTGAAGGCGCTGCGCGAATGGGCGCTGACCGAGAAGATCGCGCTGACAGTGGTGGGCCCCGAGCAGCCGCTTGCGGCCGGTATCGTTGACGAGTTCCGAGCGCACGGCTTGCGGGTTTTTGGCCCGACCAAGGCGGCGGCGCAGCTGGAAAGCTCCAAGGCATTCTCCAAGGCCTTCATGAAGCGCCACGGTATTCCGACGGCCGAATACGAAACCTTCACCGACGCCGCGGCGGCCCATGCCTATGTGGACGAAAAAGGCGCCCCCATCGTCGTCAAGGCCGACGGCCTTGCGGCCGGCAAGGGCGTGGTGGTGGCCATGACGCTGCACGAGGCGCACGAGGCCATTGAATTCATGCTGGCACCGAACCCCGACTTCAACCCGCTTGGCGTGGCACATAACGAAGGTGGCGCGCGCGTGGTGATTGAAGAATTTTTGCAGGGTGAAGAAGCTAGCTTCATCGTGATGTGTGACGGCAAGAATGTGGCCGCCATGGCGACCAGCCAGGACCACAAGCGCTTGCTTGACGGTGACGAAGGTCCCAACACCGGCGGCATGGGCGCGTATTCACCGGCCCCGGTCGTTACCCCCGAAGTGCATGGCCGTGCCATGCGCGAGATCATCCTGCCGACCATCAAGGGCATGGAAAAAGACGGCATTCCGTTCACCGGATTTTTGTATGCCGGCCTGATGATTGATGCGGAAGGCAAGCCGAAAACACTGGAGTTCAACTGCCGCATGGKCGACCCGGAGACGCAGCCGATCATGATGCGCCTCAAAACCGACCTGTATGAGGTGATGATGGCCGCCACCTCGGGTGCGCTGGACCAGATCGAGCTGGACTGGGACCGCCGGCCGGCCCTGGGCGTGGTGATGGCCGCGCACGGCTATCCGCTGAACCCTCGCAAGGGCGACGTGATTCATGGGCTGCAAAAAGGAACCGATGCGGCCGAAGATTCGATGGTTTTTCATGCCGGAACTCGCAAGCAGGGCGACGCGACGGTGACGGCTGGCGGCCGGGTTTTGTGCGTGACGGCGCTCGGCAGTACGGTGAAAGCCGCGCAGCAACGTGCCTACGAAGTCGCCCAGGACATCGGATTTGATGGCGCGCAGTACCGCAAAGACATCGGCTGGCGCGCGGTCAAGTCCTGATCACGCAATGCGCGCTCGTTTTTTCTTCCGCCCTTCGGGTAACACTGCAGCATGACCGATATTCCAGGCGTTCGAGACTTTCTGCTGGCGCTGCAGCAGCGCATCACCGGCGCCGTTTCCGGGATCGACGGCCAGTCCTTCACGGCGGACCATTGGCAGAAAGCGCCAGGCGAGACGCTGCAGGGCAATGGCATCACCATGATCCTGGAGCAGGGCCAGGTGTTTGAGCGTGCCGGCTGTGGGTTCTCGCATGTGCGGGGCCCCAAGCTGCCGCCTTCGGCGACGCAGCACCGTCCGGAGTTGACAGGCGCACCTTTTGAGGCCCTGGGGGTTTCGCTGGTGTTTCACCCGCGTAATCCCTACGTGCCGACAGTCCACATGAATGTGCGCATGCTGGCCGCGACCCCGGTGTCAGGCTCGGGCGAGCCCGTCTGCTGGTTTGGCGGCGGCATGGACCTGACGCCTTATTACGGGTTTGAAGAGGACGCGGTGCATTTCCACCAGACCTGCAAGGACGCGCTGGCACCGTTTGGCGACGACAAGTACCCCCGGTTCAAACAATGGTGTGATGAGTACTTTTACCTGAAGCACCGGCAGGAGCAGCGCGGAATTGGCGGCGTTTTCTTTGACGACTTCCAGGAGCTGGGGCTGGACCGGAGCTTTGCCCTGATGCAGGGTGTGGCCGACTCATTTTTGCAGGCCTATTTGCCAATCGTTGAACGGCGCAAGGACACACCGCATGGCGAGCGGGAGCGCGAATTCCAGCTTTACCGGCGGGGCCGGTATGTGGAGTTCAACCTTGTATGGGACCGCGGCACGCACTTTGGTTTGCAGTCCGGGGGGCGCACGGAGTCGATCCTGATGTCCATGCCGCCGCTGGCGAGCTGGTCTTATCAGCGGGGCGTAGAGGCGGGCAGCCCTGAAGAGCGCCTGTATACGGAGTTTTTGCCGAGACGGGACTGGGTTTGATGGCAACGCCGTCACCGGCGCAAAAGCGCATCGGCATGTTTGGTGGTGCGTTTGATCCGCCGCACAGTGCGCACGTTGCACTGGTGCAGGAGGCGATCCGGCAGTTTGGCCTTGATACCCTGTACGTTGTTCCGACCGGCCACGCCTGGCACAAGTCACGCGCCCTGAGCGCGCCGGCTCACCGGCTGGCCATGGCCAGACTGGCTTTTGGCGATATTTCTGGCGTTCGGGTGGATGCGCGCGAGGTTGAACGCAGCGGGCCGACTTTCACCATTGACACGCTTTTGGCGCTCCAGGAGGAGAATCCGGGCGCCCAGCTTTACCTGTTCATTGGCGCAGACCAGTTTGCCGTCTTCAGGCAATGGCACCGGTGGCAGGACATTCTTGACCTCGCTATAATTTGTATAGCTGATCGCGCACAATCCACGCTGGCTGGAGCTCAATTTGAGTCCTACGAAAGCCGCAGCAACCGTTTTGTCCTGCTCAATCTTCCCCTGATGCCTGTCAGCGCCACCCAGATTCGCCAGTTAATGGCCTCCGGAGCCGCGGTGACAGGGGGAATTACCCAGTTGGTCCCTGAAGCCGTTGCGCGTTATATTTCACTTCACCAGCTGTACGGTTCCCATTAATTTCCCACTTTATCGAAGCAAAACACTGCATGACATCCACCACCGTCAAAACCTCCGCCGCCGCCGACAAAAAGGACGTGCAGAAACTGCAGCGTGCCATCATTGACGGTCTGGAAGACGTCAAGGCGCAGGACATCCAGGTGTTTGACACGGAGCACATTACGTCACTGTTCGAGCGCGTGATCATCGCCTCCGGCAGCTCCAACCGTCAGACCAAGGCATTGGCCGCCAGCGTGCGGGATGCCGTGCGGGACGCAGGTTTTGCCAAGCCTCGCATCGAAGGCGAAGACAACGGGGAATGGATCATTGTCGATTGCGGCGCCGCCGTGGCGCACATCATGCAGCCGACCATTCGTCAGTACTACCACCTGGAAGAGCTGTGGGGCGACAAGCCCATCAAACTCAAGCTGGGCGCGCCCGCGCCGCTGGTGAAGGCGTCGAAGGCCGATGTCGAGCTGGAAGCCAAACCCAAGGTTTCCCGCGCCGGCGCGAAAACTGCGAAACCAGGCGCAAAGACCTCCGCGAAGTCGGCGGCCAAAGCACCTGCAAAGGCGCCGACTGCCCCCGATTCAAGCTATGTGGGCCGTGTTGGCAAGACCAATGACTGGACCGCCAAGCGCAATGCCGCCACGCCGGCTACCGAACCAGCCGCAAAGCCGGCACGGGCAGGCGCCAAAGCGGCTCCTGGCAAGTCATCGGCAAAGCCTGCGGTTAAAACACCGATTGTCAAAGTGCCCGTAGCCAAAAAGGTGGCGGCGAAGAAAACAGCAGCGAAAACCGCCGCTAAAACGGCAGCCCGCAAACCCGCCGCCAGGAAAACTCCGTCCCGGAGCAAATGAGGCTCACGATCGTAGCGGTCGGCCAGAAAGTGCCCGACTGGGCGCAAACGGCCTATGACGACTACGCCAAGCGCTTCCCGCCTGAGTTGAAAGTCGAGCTCAAAGCCGTCAAGACCGAACCGCGCGCCTCCAAGACCCTGGAAAACCTGCTGTCGGCTGAGCGCGGGCGCATAGAGGCCAGCATCGCCCGCGGCACCCGCGTCGTGGCGCTCGATGAACGCGGCACGGCCGTCACTACTGTGGCACTGGCTGAACGGCTCAAGGCCTGGCAACTCTCCGGTGACGACGTCGCCATCGTTATCGGCGGGCCCGACGGGCTGGACGCCGGTTTCAAACAGTCTGCGCATGAGCGTCTGCGCCTCTCAGACCTGACCTTGCCCCATGCTATGGTGCGCGTGCTGCTGATTGAGCAGCTTTACCGTGCCTGGAGCATCACCATTAACCATCCTTATCATCGCGAATAGTCCCGTCCATGGCTGACTTCATCTACCTGGCCTCGCAAAGCCCGAGGCGACGGCAATTGCTGGAACAACTCGGCGTGCGTCACGAACTGCTGCTGCCGGACGCCGATGAGGACGCTGAGTCGCTGGAGGCGGTGCTTAAAAACGAGGCRCCCGCTACCTACGTCCAGCGTGTCACCGGCCTCAAGCTCGATGCGGCAATCGCCCGCATGAAGCGGCGCAAGCTGCCGCCGGCGCCCATCCTTTGTTCGGACACTACGGTGGCCATGGGTCGGGTGATTTACGGCAAGCCGGAGGACGGGAAAGACGCGGCCCGCATGCTGCGCGAGCTTTCGGACGGCACGCACAGGGTGCTGACCGCGGTGGCGGTGCAGTTCGGGCGCCGTCGTTTCGAGGCGCTGAGCACTTCGCGTGTCAGTTTTGACGCGCTGACGCCCGCGCAGATCCGCAGTTATGTGGCCAGTGGCGAGCCCATGGGTAAAGCCGGCGCATATGCTGTGCAGGGCAGGGTGGCGATGCACATCAGC
>NZ_JBFUAZ010000319.1:0-4744 GCF_056406035.1 Polaromonas sp. P1_E1_2
GACGAACGGTTTCCGCCCAAGCAACTGATGTGGTTTATTGCCGGCAACAAGGAAGACGGCCTGCGCGCCAAAGACGTGCAGGTGCGCGACGAAGAAGGCCGCAAGAAGGTCGAAATTTATGCCCTGTACGAGGAACAATGCCAGCGCGAAGGCGTGGTCGATTTCGGTGAACTCATGCTGCGCAGCTATGAACTGCTGCGCGACAACGCCCCCGTGCGCGAGCACTACCAGCGGCGCTTTCGCCATATCCTGATTGACGAGTTTCAGGACACCAACAAGCTGCAGTACGCCTGGATCAAGATGCTGGCGGGGCAAGGGCCCGATGCGACCCAGGGCGCGGACGCCATGCCGGGCGGCTCCGTGGTGGCGGTGGGTGATGACGACCAGAGCATTTACGCTTTTCGCGGCGCGCGTGTGGGCAACATGGCTGACTTTGTGCGCGAGTTCGAGGTGACACATCAGATCAAACTCGAGCGCAACTACCGCAGCTTCGGCAATATTCTTGATTCAGCCAACGAGCTGATCAGCCACAACAGCAAACGCCTGGGCAAAAACCTGCGCACCGAAGCGGGGCCGGGCGAGCCGGTGCGTGTGTACGAGTCGACCAGTGATTTTGCCGAGGCCCAGTGGTTTGTGGATGAAGTCAAGCAACTGGTACGTGACGGCACCGAGCGCAAGGAGATCGCGCTGCTCTACCGCAGCAATGCGCAAAGCCGGGTGATGGAGACAGCGCTCTTCAATGCCGGTGTGCCTTATCGCGTCTATGGCGGCCTGCGCTTTTTCGAGCGCGCTGAAATCAAGCATGCACTCGCCTACCTGCGCCTGCTGGAGAACCCGCACGACGACACCAGCTTCATGCGTGTCGTCAATTTTCCGCCGCGCGGGATTGGCGCGCGCAGCATTGAGCAGCTGCAGGATATTTCGCGCGCGGCCGGCTGTTCGCTGTACGACGGCGTGAGTGCCGTGCCGGGCAAGGCAGGCGCGAACCTCGGCGCCTTTGCCGCCAAGATCCAGGTGCTGAGCGAGCAGACCACGGGGCTGACGCTGCGGGAGATCATTGAACTGGTGCTGCAGCACAGCGGGCTGGAAGAACACTACAAGACCGAAAAGGAAGGCCAGGACCGGCTGGAGAATCTGGCCGAACTGGTCAATGCCGCCGAGTCTTTCGTCAGCCAGGAAGGCTTTGGCCGTGATGCCGTTGCGCTGCCGGTCGATGAACTGGGCGGGCGGCTCACGCAGTCGCCGGCCAGCCAGGGGCTGGATGCGTCTGCGCCGCTGGTGAACGAGCCCTTGCCTGAGGCGCTGGCACCCGACATTGAAACCGGCGAGACGTTGTCGCCCCTGGCGGCCTTCCTCACGCACGCCGCGCTGGAGTCGGGCGACAACCAGGCCCAGGCCGGACAGGATGCAGTGCAGCTCATGACCGTGCATTCGTCCAAGGGGCTGGAGTTTGACTGCGTGTTCATCACCGGCCTGGAGGACGGCATCTTCCCGCACGAGAACTCGATGAGCGACCGCGATGGCCTGGAAGAAGAACGCCGCTTGATGTATGTCGCGATCACGCGCGCGCGCAAGCGCCTGTACCTCAGTCATTCGCAAACCCGCATGCTGCATGGTCAGACGCGCTACAACCTCAAGAGCCGGTTTTTTGACGAGTTGCCGGAAGCCGCCCTCAAGTGGATCACGCCGAAGAATCCCGGTTTTGCGTCGGGAATGGGTTCCGGCGGATGGCCTGGTGCTAGCAATTCAGGAGCTGGTGGCGCACGTGGAGATTGGGCTAGCGGCGTTTTTTCTTCAAAATCCGGCAGCGCAGAGCGTTTTGCCAACCCACCGGTGCCGCCTCAGAAGAATGCGCCTTCGCATGGACTCAAAAGCGGCATGGAAGTGTTCCATGCCAAGTTCGGCGAAGGAAAAGTGCTGATGCTGGAGGGCAGCGGTGACGATGCACGCGCACAGATCAACTTCACGCGGCACGGTGTGAAGTGGCTGGCCCTGAGCGTGGCCAAACTGACGGTGGTGTAGTTGCCGCGCCGCTTGCGGCATTTTGTTGAATTCAAACTGACGGGAAAAAAAATGACAGAGACAAATTCCGAAACCGGAATCGAGACCGGAAAAAGTGAAGGCACTGAACCCCCTGAAAGCCCGTCAGCGATTTATGTTCCGCACCAGGAATTCCGCACCGGCCTGCCGCACGGCCGGTTCCGCGTGATCGTGAATCCGGAGCGTGCGCAAAAATACGTCAAGCACCGCCTGTTTGTTGTCGGCATTTCCTTGCCCCTCCTGGGCATCGGTGTGGTGCTTTCCATGTACGGCTACCTCTGGGTGGGCCTGCCGATGGTCGTCGTCGGCGTGTTGATGCACAGGGTTATCAAGGCCCATGCGCCCAGGATTCTGCTGCACCTAGCGCTGAACGACGCCAAGACCTACGAGGAAGCGATGGAGTACGAGATCCTGGAAGTGCGCCGCGCTACTTGAGCAACCTGCCGTCGCGGCCGATCACGGTCACTTCAACAAACTTCGAGCCGACACGGTTCTCCGGCGAAAAGCTGACCTTGAAGCCTCCTGCGTCGTAGTTGTTCATCTTCTCCAGCTGGGTGATGATTTTCTGGCGCGTTGGATCGGCACCGCTGCGGCGCATGGCTTCAACAAGAATCTTGGCTGCAATGAAGGACTCCATGCTGGCGTAGGAGACCACCTTGTCCGGCTGGTATTTGGCCATCAGGGTCTGGAACTCGCGGGCCACCGGCGCCAGGGTGGAATAAGGGTAGGGCATGACCTGGGAAATACCGATGCCGCGGGCGTTGTCCTCCCCGGCATTTTTGAGCAGTTCCTTGAAATTCACCACCGAGATACTGAACAGGCGAGCCTTGCTGCCTTGTGCCCGCATCTTCTTGATGAAAGCGGCGGAGGCGCGGTTGACTGAAACCATGATGATGGCGTCAGGATTGGCCGGGGTGATGGCCGCGACCGCTCCATCGACTTCCTCAGGCTTGGTGCGGTCGTAGTTGCCCGTGGCCACGGCCGTCATGCCCAGTTTTTTCAGCGCGCTTTCCGCACCTGCCAGGCCGCTTTTGCCGAAGGGGTCGTCCTGGTACATCACCGCGAAGCGGCGCAGGCCAATGGTGTGCAGGTGTTCCACCATGCGGGCAGTTTCGTCGGCGTAGCTGGCCCGGATGTGGAAAATCAGGGGGTTGACCGGGTCACGCAAATCCTGGGCGCCCGTGTAAGGTGCCAGCAGGGCGATGCCCGCTTCCTCAAGCACCTTGTTCTTGTTCAGGGCCAGCACGTTGCCGGTTCCGACAAAACCGAACAGTGCCAAAGGCTTTTCCTCGGCCAGCAGCTGGCGCGTCAGGGCAAGGGTCTGCTCCGGCTTGTAGCTGTCGTCTTTCAGTGCGACGCGTATCTTGCGACCATAAATTCCGCCGTTGTCGTTGACATAGGCGAAATACGCAGCGCCGCCGGCCACGTATTCGTTACCGGTTCCGGCGATGGTGCCTGTCAGCGGCGCCACCTGACCGATCACCAGATCTTCGCGTGCCGGCGCCGCCTGCCCGGAAAGGACAACCGACAGCAGGGCGGCAAAGCTCAGGGCTTTGGCCATGAGATGAATTTTTTTGTGTTCCATCAGTCTTCCTGGTTAATTAAGATTACTTACTTGTTCTGCATTGCAGAACTATTTTCCTGATCATTGTTCAAATTGTGAAACATTAGGATACATTTTCACTAGTGGATTTCCCTTGAGTGATGAGTGCAATGACGTCTGGGTGCCACAATCGCTGGACTTTTTATTCCGCAATGCAGAACTGGTAATGTCCCAATCTCCTGTTCCCACCAGGTCGGCCCCCGGAACGGTCAGCCCCGTCCATGCCAAGGAGGATCGGCACTTTGTGACGGCATTGGCACGCGGCCTGGATGTGCTCAGTGCTTTTCGCTCGCGAGACCGGTCCTTGGGCAACACGGAACTGGCACGCCGTTGCGGCCTGCCCAAGTCAACGATTTCGCGTTTGAYCTATACGCTGACCAAGCATGGCTACCTCGAGCATGCGCAGGACGCCAGCGGTCGCGCCGGTTATCGCCTGGGTAGTGCGGTACTGGCGCTGGGCAGCGCCATGCTGGCGCGCATGGACATGCGGCAGCTCGCCAGGCCGCTGATGCAGGATCTCGCCGACAGTTCGCAGGCCATGGTGTCGTTGGGGATACGCGATCGCCTGAGCATGATTTATGTGGAAAACTGCCGCAGCGAATCTGCGCTCACGCTCAGCCTGGACGTAGGTTCGCGCATTCCACTGGCCAGCACTGCGATGGGGCGAGCCTACCTGTGCGGCTGTTCGGATAAGGAGCGTGAGACCCTGCTTGAGCGTATTCGGGTCCAGGACGAGGAAGCGTGGCCTAAAACCCGCGAGGTGATGGCGCTGGCGCTGGCGCATTACCGCGATCACGGCTGCTGCGCGTCTTTTGGTGATTGGCAGAAGGACGTTAACGCTATTGCTGCTGCATTCCGGCCACCGGGTAGACGCTCCGTCATGGTGGTGAGCTGCGGCGGCCCGGGGTTCAATCTTTCGCCGCATTTCCTGATGACGCAGGTGCAGCCGCAACTGGTGGCATTGGTCAGGCGGCTGCAAAACGCATCCGGCGATGCCTTATAGGCAGCGCCGGTGAGGCCGGGTCAGTAGGTCATTTTTCCGCTGCCGTCCTTGATCCCTTTCCTGCCTGCAATTTGCCAGGAGGTACGCTGATCGATCAG
>NZ_JBFUAZ010000320.1:0-4737 GCF_056406035.1 Polaromonas sp. P1_E1_2
GCCCAACCGAGCAGCTCGCAAGATAGGTTGCCGTTTCCGGATCCCAAGCTTTGAACGTGATGACTAACAGTGTCGCTCTGCGGCCGAGTCTGGCCGCCGGCCATCTTCAACGCCACGCCTCAAGATGAAAATTTGCGCCGAATGTCAGTCGCCTGCCCCAGATGCACTTCTGGCGTGTTCCGCCTGTGGCTGCGGCATCTTCGTTGAACCAGATGCCCCGAACACCGAGAAGCGTGCTGATTCAGATTTCGTCGTGTTGCTTAAATGGTCGCTCGGCTACTTCCTATCTGCGGTACTGCTGGGCGTGGTCACATCCATTTTGGCGAACATGCTGTTACGCAGCGGTTTCAGAACGGCCGCGGAGGGAATGGTCACATCGCCCATCATGTTGATTCCTGTTCTCACGATACTGTTCTTTGCGTTCTATTCAAGTCGCTATCACAACCCCATCGCCCGGGCTGGCGCGTTGTACCTGGCAATTTCGGCTCTTGGACTCGCTGTGCACTTGCTAAGCTCCGGGCGCCCGGCCGAGTACATTGCCGCCGCGGCAAGCACCCTTTTCTTTGGACTGATTGGCACTGCCATCGCCTTCTTCTTCAGGCGGAAGGAGCCATAAGGCAAAACCCGCGCTCCCACCACCCCAGGCACAAACCGCCTATTGCACGTGGCATTCCCGCCGCAGTAAGGCCAGCGCGTCGTGTAGCGCATGAGCGGCATCGCTTTGCAGCGTGGCCTGCGCCTCTTCTACAAAGTCATCCCACAAGCTGGCGTAGGCGTCCTGGTGCTGCACCGGCGCGTGGTCCACGATGTACTCGTGGGCCAGCGCGGGCTTGAACCCGGATTTGCGGATCTTGCGCAGCAGGGTCGCGGCGCTTTTCTCGGTCAGCAGGGTCTTGGGCGCGGAGCCGGCGGCCACGCACAGGAACAGGGTCAACAGCGAACCATCGTCCGCATTGCCGCCGGTCACCTTGCTCCACACAGCGGATGCCTGACGGTCATGGTGATCGACCTCGTTCAGGCCGTCTTCAACCCAGAAATACCGGCCCATGAAGGCCGGGCTGCGGTCAAACAGCTGGCGCGGCGGCAAGGTCGCGTCGAGTATTTTTGGCGCGTCGGCCATCACGGACTGACGCACTGCCTCCACCACATCCCGCAGGTGGGCAGGCAGCTTTTTCGGAACGGCGAGCGGTAGCGCCGCCGGATCAGCCTCGTGTTTTTTGCGCAAGGCGGCAATCATCTTCTCGAACGCGACCCAGTCGGGCATCTCGGTGCGGCCCGTCGCCAGCACCAGCAAGGCGGTGCGAATCACCGCTTCGGCATCCTTGCCCGCGTCTTCGAGTTCGGCGGCGTCCATGCCCAGCTCTCCGGCAAGCCAGATGGCCGAATCCACAACCTGCGCCACATGGCTGCGCCTGGCAAGTTCGGCCTGGTAGTCGGCCAGGTTGCGCAGCGACCATTTGGCCAGCAGCGGAATGTGCCCGTCGGTGAAGCCGCCGCGTTCATTCATGCCGAAGTGGCTGTTTTGCGGCATGGCGATCAGGGCTTTGAGCATGTCCGAGCCACCCTTGGAGCGCGACAGCAGCGAGAAATCGCGCAGCGATTCAGCCGCTTGGTGGAGGTCCCCCTGGCAGGAATGTTCGAGGTACAGGCTGATCAGGTTCACCATGCGGTCACGGGCTTTTTCAAGGTCCGGGCGCAGGAACTCATTGCCGAAATAACGCGCAATCTGCACCATGCCCTTGGGGCCTTCGACCCGCATGGCTTCGATTTTTTCGGCACCGATGATGCCGTGCTGCACGCCGTATTGCAGTGCCTTTTCAAAAAAGGCGCGCGTATCGTAGAGCGAGATGACGGAAGGCGACGACATGGGCGTTTGCAAATTCAGATCGCCGATTCCTCGTCGGACTCACGCGCCGTCGGCGTGGCCTTGCCGCGATCGGTGTCGCCGGTCTCAACCTTGCCGTCGTCGTCCTGCACATCGTCCTCATTCTCTTCATTCTCCTCATCGGAAGCCGCCTTGTGCGCACTGCCCTTGGCGCGCAGCACCATCAGCGTTTCAATGAACAGGTCAGGTAGTTCGTAACGCAGCAGCCAGGCGAGCTGCATCCAGTCCTGGTCGGCGATCTCATCCAGCTGGACACGTGGCCTTTCGTAGGCCGAGGCCAGCAGCGCGGACTGGGACAGCATCTTGCCGTACTCGTCGGCCAGCTCAAAGCTGCCGCTGCGCGCAAAGGCCTCGACACGGCTCCACTGGTCCGAAAAATAATCGGCGAGGGCTTCGCTGCCACCGTCTAGGTCACCAATCGCGTTAAGAAATTCCAGCGGGTCCGCGTCCTCCCGGAAGATCACCGCATTGACCATGCCGCGCAGGTGCGTGCGGGTCAGGTCCTTGTAGAGCTTTTCAATCACCACCGCGCGGGCAAACTGCGCGGGCGTGACCAGCAGGCTGACCACCGACTCCCGGGAGTTGTCGTACTCGCGAATGACGGCCAGGACGTCCTTGGGCGGCAACTGCTCCAGCACCACCATCAACGCTGCGTCACCCTCGTCGTCGGCCAGCGCGACCAGCGCAGCCTCGGCGCCGACGATGTCGCCGGCCGCAATCAGGCTTTGGGTTTTTTCAATCAGTGCGAGACGCTTCGTCATCAGGGTTTTACCTTCCAGGGCATGCTTGCTTGCGTCAGTCTTTGGCGTCAAAGCCCTGCTGGACCAGCCAGTCAGAACCTGCCTCGTGGCGTGCCCGGGCATCGGCGCTTTGTTCACGATCGTCATCGCCCTCAAACATCACCAGGGCGCCGTCACCGTTCTCATCACTGTCTTCGTCGTCGTCGCCTTCTTCGGTGCTCACGATGGACGCGGCCACCGGCAGGCCCGCCATGTATTCCAGCCCCGCCGTCAGCGTCAGGAATTTCTCCCCGCCGGGCGCCCGCAGAACGATGTGCGCCAGGTCCTGGGCCCAGGGCGCCAGCACAAAACCACCTGCCAGGCTGCTCCAGGCCGGAAAACCATCGACATCGTGGCTGAGCAGGTGTTCCATCACGGTTTTTCCCGTGAAATCAAACCCCTGGTGAAACACCACCGCCACCATCTCGGGGCTGGTGTCCATCATCTGGACCAGAAAGGCCATCTCCTGGCGTTTGCCAGCCAGGCGCTGGTGAAGCACGTCGCGCCCCTCGGAGTCGAATCGCAGGTCGTCCATCTCGGACTGGTAGGCCGAACGCAGGTCGAGGAAATAGGGGGAGACACTCATGCTGCCGGGTTTTTCATGGGGTGTTCTTCTTTCGGTCAGCGAGGGTCACAGCAGTGGGTTGAAATAATCGGCCCAGATCACACGCGCCGTGTCTATCGGGCTGTCGAGCAGGTTGCGACGGCGGTTGTCGTCATAGGCCTGGCGCTTGTCCGCATCCGACAGCACCTCATAGGCCTGCTGCACCGCCCTGAAACGCTCAGGCGCCTCGGGGTTGGCATTTTTGTCCGGGTGCCAGAAGGAGGCTTTCTGGCGAAAGGCTTTTTTGACATCGGCCAGCGTTGCTGCGCTGTCCAGGCCGAGGGCGGTGTAGTGATCAGTCATGCAAAGGTGGCTGTGTCCTGGACCGCAGACAGGGAGCTGCACGGCATGTTGAAGACTCACGAAGTGAGAGGGAGTCGCCGGCGCGCGCGGCGGAGGGATCAAGGATTATGCCTGTCTGGCGGCGTGCAGGCTGGCGGCGGGAAAATGGCCTTGGTTCGCACTTGCCGCCAGCCCGATCAACATCTATTGCTTATCAATGCAGCCAGCCTCACCTTGGACGCGGCGATGCGGGCCCCGAGCTGCGTCGGATCGGGTATTCTCTGACGGCGTCGAGTCCAGCAACTAGTGTTCTTGTCGAGCGCTGGAATAACGACCACGCAATCCCCACCCGCAAGATGCCCCATACGCAGAAAAATTTTGTGAGGGAAGCTCTTTGAGCGACTATAGACCTGACATTGACGGGCTTCGCGCCATTGCAGTCCTGTCAGTCATCAGCTTTCACGCCTTCCCGACGTGGCTTGAAGGAGGCTTTGTAGGCGTTGACGTTTTTTTCGTCATCTCGGGATACCTGATCTCCCGCATCATCCTCACCTCCCTCCATACGGGGCAATTCAGCATCCTTGGTTTTTATCAACGGCGAGTGCTGCGAATTGTGCCGGCGCTGACGGTCGTCCTGATCGCCGTATTTGCCGTTGGCATAGCCCTGCTGTTGCCCTCCGACCTTCGAGACCTAGGCGCGCACACCCTTGGAGGAGCGGGATTCTTCTCAAACCTCCTGCTCTGGCGGGAGACAGGTTACTTTGACACCTCGTCATCGGCTAAGCCGCTCCTTCACCTTTGGTCGCTCGGCGTGGAAGAACAGTTCTATTTGCTGTGGCCCGTGTTACTTTGGACCGCTTACAAGCGCCGGGGCGGTGTTGTGGCACTCCTGGCCGCAGTCGGACTTGGGTCGTTTGTGCTCAGCGTCATGACGCTTGAATCTAATCCTGCGGCCGCGTTTTATTCGCCTGCAGCCCGGTTCTGGGAGTTGCTTGCCGGAGCAGCTCTCGCGCAATCCAGCTCAAAATCGAATGCTGGTCGCATTCAACGGTGGCAACGCATCGTCAGCGCAGATATGCTATCAACTCTTGGAGGGTTGACCCTTGCGCTGAGCATATTCTTTACTTCGGAGCTCCATGGATTTCCAGGTTGGTGGGCTATTCCTCCGGTTGTCGCGGCCTTTTTAC
>NZ_JBFUAZ010000321.1:0-4709 GCF_056406035.1 Polaromonas sp. P1_E1_2
CCGCAACACCCTGGATGACGCGCGAAAACATTTGTGCGTTACCCAAGTGGCGTACCTCTACCTCAAAAGATTCTTTCGGGTTTTGTCCATTGGATGAGATTAGGCGCAATGATTTTGCCGCCATCCAACTTTCTTTGTCAGAGCACGCGGCATGGCTGGATGTGACCTGAAATAGTGCAATGACAATTGAGATATAAAAAAGACGCATGGTCAAGACACTCAACGTTGAAAGTGAGCCGCACTCAGAAGCTTGGCGCTATAAGTCGCGCCGAAAATCATGCGCCTCGCGGAGCCGCGGCGTTGTGTGCCGGTCTCGATCGGCCTGTTAGGCAACATGGCCAGGCCGTTCTTTGTTCCGGTGCGCAATCCAATAGGCCAACACCGCGAGGGTAATGACCAGTGCCTGAGCTGGAAAAAGCAGCACCCATGCGATTTCGGTGTCCCTGTAGCTTCTCGCCAAGAGACTGGCCATCCAAAAACAGAATGCAATAAGAGCTGCATTCCCCGCGGCGAGAGTAGCAAGCCATAGCGTAACGCTCGCGCGGGCTCCCATCAAAATCAACGCGGAGCAATACAAGACTGCGGAACACCAAGCGTAGTTCGCTAGAAGGTGTTTCCACTCAAAGCCCGTGTTGCCAATGAATTGTGAGTAGGCCAGGAATATCGGACCAGGCAGAACGAGAAGCGAAACAATCGCAATGACTCGCATGGTGCGGCCTAACGTTGGAGTTGATCGGCGAGCGGGAGGCGTGTGCACGGAGCGCATTGAAGCACTCGGGCGTCAGTGTCGAACGGCTTGTTTGATGCCATTGCCACTAGTGGTTCCTCAGATAGTTCCGGGCAGTATAGATACCAGCCGTCGCGCACAGCCCGCCAACTAACCACGCTAGCGTCAGTCCGAACCACGCAAGCCCTAAGGCCACTCCGATGCAACTGCCGGGGGGACAAAGCTTTTCGTTCGCAAGGTGCAGCAGTGCACCGCAGAGGATGGTCCATCCAATCCACCCGGACCACAGAAACCTACGAAGTCGGTGCGGCGGGAGTTCGTCTGGATGATTCAAGAATGCACCAACCGCGAAGCCAACCCCAAAAAGCGCGAGCACCATAACGAGCAGTGTTTCCATGGTATCTAACGTAGAAGTCACCGGCGCTGCGCGGCTTTGCCGCACGGCGTCAGTGTGGACTGCCGTGTTAGGAACTCTAGGGCGAACATACGTCTTCCTTTTCTTGCCGACTGACACAGACTTTCACGGTACCTAGGTAATTTGCTGCCGCTGAAAGCCAGCTAACCGGGTCCTCTTCCTCTGCAGAGAACACAAACGCCCCGGGTGCACGGATGTCAAATGGCCTTACCCTCTTGATCATTGATATGACATATGTGCGCCGAGCAGAAGAAATGGCTTTGACGAAGGTAAGTTCCCCCACGTTCTTGTCCTGGAATCTAGAGCAGTAGAACTGTGCATAAGCAAGAGTAAAGATGCCTTCACTACGCGGCTTAGGTGGCACAACATTGGAGTTGGGACAGGCCTTGGCCGTCACACCAAGAGTGAGGCGGATGGCGTTCGTTACAGCATCTTCCGGGGGAGACGGCTCCAGAATGGCTAGAGTGATTGATTCTTTCCATGCAGACCCCTCCTGGTCCAGAGGGGCCCAAGCCGTAAATTCGAGTCCGTCCTTCTTTTGTTCCGCTGCCTTCTTCCATCCCGCCCAAGCGGGTGGGGCATGAATTCGTAGGCCTTCTCGTTCCTGCCCAAATGCATTGCATAGAGGAAGAGCTGCGACTAGCAGTAGTACTAGGCGAACACGCATTTGGAGTTCTTAACGCAATGTATACCGCAAGGTCTGCGGTATAACATCGCGCCTGCGGTATAACCAGGCCACTGAAAACCCAGCCAAGTGCTTGTTATTAAAAGACTTATTGCTCATTTTGAGTTTCGTTCAGATCGATAAAAAGAACACCAAACCCCGCAAACCGATTCTAGGCGGGCAGTGTGGCTACCGCCTCCTCAATATGGACGAGCTAAGCCTAAACAGCCGATTCCGTTGTGTTTGGTCATCCTCGCCCATAAACCGGTGAAAAAAACGCGCTGCCCCGGTCGCCGCTGAATCCCCCCAACAAGACCCCGTCCCGGTGTTGGAGTGAACTCCTTGGTCCAGCCCGAGGGGTTCACTCCATAACTAGATCAGATTTCGACGGATTCAACACGCTAGAGCAAGGGTGCGACTGAAGCCTGGTTTTTGTTAGCCATGGAGCAACCTGCGTTTGAATTCAGCCGACCGACCAGCGCAGCTCGCCAGGGTCGGCTGCAATGACGGGTCGGGCGTCTTAGTGACGGCGGGTTTCCGCAAAGAACTTATCCCTATACGCCGAGGCAGACTCTGGCAATTCCATGACCTCTGCAGCCGCTTCGAGCCGCTTCCAGAATGCCGCCTTGCATGTGAAATCTTCCGCAATGATGGCAATCTCTTGCAGTGCCAGGCCAAGTTCATTGTGGGCAAGGTATTCATCGAACTGAACCAATGAATACTTCTCTGAGTCCGCGTCTGTAGCCGCCTCAACAAGGTAGCGACGAGCATCTTTCAGGTTTGCTTCAGCAATACCCCAGGTCTTCCATAAACGCGGATTGGTCATGACGCCCAACGTTTGAGCTCAACGGATGGCGGCGGCCGAAGCCCCTCAGAATTAGTCCGCTGGAGTGACGGGTTAGATGTGCCCATGCTCTATAGCTGCCCCACATTCGGGACAGAACTTATCGAGTGGTGCGACCTCATGGCCTCGAATGCATTTTCGGTTTTTCAGCAACCTGGAGTTTTTGATTGCGGAGTACAGCGTTGCAAACGCCGCGCCGTAGAAAACCATCCAATGCCCAGAGAAGAGACGCACTTCGGCGCCGGAATTGGCAGCATTGCTCCCGTCTCTATGGCTGGGTACGTTGCTCATACCTAGAACGAAATTGAGCATCGCGTATCCGAAGAGCCCGTAGATCGCATAGCGTGCCCAAGTTGGGCAGCCCGATAGGGCCAGCTTCCAAAAATCAGAGCGTCTTCCGTGGCGTGACATACGATTGGCGACCAAGACCGTCGGAAGCCACACTACGAAGATGCCGGCGTGCAAACCCCAAACCAGATGTCCACCTGGAATTGGCAGGCCAATCAGGGCTGCCAGGTGACTTCCTACGCTGAGAAGCAGACCAACTGCCGATAGCAGCATGAAGGGATACAAGAGGACGTTCATGGTGTCAAAAGAGGTCTAACGGTGGAGGTAAGGGGCGGCTTGTGCGATGCGCAAGACGTCTCATTGACTGAGGGGTTGGGCCACAAGCAGCGTTTATCGAACCACACATCTTCATGGTTGGAGCCATCTATCAGCAAGCGATACCCTGGCGGCAACTCAAGATACTCGACAACCCATGGTAGGTTCTCTGCCAGATTCTCCACATGCAGGAGGGCAAAGAAGTCGCTGGCTTCTGACGGTTCACCTCCGGACCAGAAGTACCAACCGTTAGTACTTGTCGTGGGCTTGTGGCGAAGGCCGTGGATTGGTTCAGTTCCGATCGTCGACAACGCGATGCCTACTTTTGAACCGGCTACAGGTGGCAACGGCGATGCGCCCACCCATTCACAAAGCGGACTTCTCACGGAGCACTCGCATTGTGTTTCCTCGGGGTCTATCGTTTGAGACCACCGGCACGTAGCAAGCGCCGCGCAGCAGGAATCTGCTGCTGTGTCCGAGTGGGTCGACCAGTTAGCTTTTAATTGCTGCAACACTTAGCTTTTTCCTGAGTATCAAAAAAGTGATTGCGCCGATCGGAAGAGCAATCGCAACGGTCCATTGTCCGTACAAGGGGGCAAACGCTCCCGCACTAAATAGCTGTAAGGACAAGGGCGCGAAACTCCATTCGCCAGTTGTCCAGTTCACTGCAAACTTTCCAAACCCAAGCATAACGAACAGTACCCACGGCCACTTTCGGCCTTTGAGTTTAGACCTTCCGCAAACAACAAGCGCCCAGAGGGTAAGCAACGGAAAGACTATAGCCAACGCAAAAACAAGGTATTGAATTGGCGTTTTTTTTGCTAACGTGAACCGATTCTGTTGTTCAAGTGAAGCTGGCTGGGGAGCGACACTAAGGCCAACTATGGTGGCCTTACCACCATGATTCCTTACGGCTAGGGACAGTGCTACTGTGCGGCATACCGTGAAGTTAACCATTCACACTCCCGCCAGCGCCCTCAATTTTCTGCAATAGGAATGATTGCGCATCGGGTGCAACGCCGGCAAGCGGAATGGTGACTTGACTGGTGCGTGAAAGGACTAAGAGCCAGAAATCGGGATAACGCCGTACCTGTCTGACGGCGGACCAAGGAAGGGTAAAAGCGCCCAGTTCGGATGAAACGCTGAAACCCGAGGCGTCACCTTGCAAACTAGCCTCCGGAGAATGCATTTTCCGGAACTTGCGGAGAGAGCTTCGCAGGGATACCAGGTAGAAGCCTACTGCGAAAGTTGCGCAGAGGATTAGCAGGGTGCCCATGACTCCAACGAACCAGGAACGGTCTCCATGCCACACTAGATAAGCAAGGCTTGTCGCGACGAGTAGCAGAGCCACGACAAAGCGAAGGCCAAACGCACGATGCCAGCTTGCAAGCGCCGCATCTCGAATAACGGCCTCTGTGTACTGTAGCCTGACACTCACTAGCATGGCGGCTAATGT
>NZ_JBFUAZ010000322.1:0-4709 GCF_056406035.1 Polaromonas sp. P1_E1_2
CCTGCACCGCAGTGACCTTGTATTCCGGGCAGTTGGTGGCCCAGTCGGAGCTGTCGGTGGTGATGACGTTGGCGCCCGATTCGGGGAAGTGGAAGGTGGTGTAGACCACGCCCGGCTGCATGCGTTCGGTGATCACTGCACGCAATACCGTTTGCCCGGCACGGCTTTCAATGCCCACCCAGTCGTCAGGCTTGATGCCCCGGTCTTCCGCGTCGTGCGGATGAATCTCCAGCCGGTCTTCGCTGTGCCACTGGTTGTTGTCGGTGCGGCGCGTCTGGGCGCCGACGTTGTACTGCGACAGGATGCGGCCGGTGGTGAGCAGCAGCGGGAATTTGCGCGTGACCTTTTCATCCGTGGCGACGTACTGCGTGATGATGAAGCGGCCTTTGCCGCGCACAAACTTGTCCTTATGCATGAACTCGGTGCCGAGCTCTGCCGTGTCTTCGTTGCAAGGCCACTGCACGCTGCCGTGCTTTTCGATCTTGGCAAAGGTCACGCCGCGAAAAGTCGGCGTCAGCGCCGCGATCTCGGCCATGATGTCGCGCGGATGCACGTACTTCATCGGATAGCCCAGCGCATTGGACAGCTTGACGGTGACTTCCCAGTCGGCCAGCCCCGCCTTGGGCGGCATGACCTTGCGCACGCGCGAGATGCGCCGCTCGGCATTGGTGAAGGTGCCGTCTTTTTCCAGGAAGGAAGAACCAGGCAAAAACACATGCGCGTACTTGGCGGTTTCGTTCAGGAAGATGTCCTGCACCACGATGCATTCCATCGAGGTGAGGGCCTTGGCCACGTGCTGGGTGTCGGGGTCGGACTGCACGATGTCTTCGCCCTGGCAATACAGGCCCAGGAAGCTGCCGGCCACGGCCGCGTCAAACATGTTCGGGATGCGCAGGCCGGGCTCTTCGTTCAGCGTCACGCCCCAGGCTGTTTCGAATTCGGCGCGCACCGTGCTGTCGGACACATGGCGGTAGCCCGGCAGTTCATGCGGGAAAGAACCCATGTCGCAGGCGCCCTGCACATTGTTCTGGCCGCGCAGCGGGTTCACACCCACACCTTCGCGGCCCACATTGCCGGTGGCCATGGCCAGGTTGGCAATGCCCATGACCATGGTCGATCCCTGTGCGTGCTCCGTCACGCCCAGGCCGTAGTAAATGGCAGCATTGCCGCCTGTGGCGTAGAGGCGGGCGGCTGCGCGAACRTCTGCCGCGGGCACGCCGGTGACGGCTTCCATGGCTTCAGGAGAATTGTCGGGGCGGGCCACAAACTCGCGCCATTCGCGGAATGACTTTTCGTCGCAGCGCTCGGCAATATAGTCGCCGGCCAGCAGGCCTTCCGTCACCACCACATGGGCCAGCGACGAGATCATGGCCACGTTGGTGCCGGGTCGCAACTGCAGGTGAAACTCAGCCTCCACGTGCGGGGAACGCACGATGTCGATCTGGCGCGGATCCACCACGATCAGCCGTGCGCCTTCTCGCAGGCGCTTTTTCATGCGCGAGGCAAACACCGGGTGGCCGTCGGTCGGGTTGGCGCCGATGATCAGGATCACGTCGGCCTTTTCAACCGACTTGAAGGTCTGTGTGCCGGCGGAGGTGCCATAGGTCTGGCTCAGTCCGTAACCGGTSGGCGAGTGGCAGACGCGGGCGCAGGTGTCGACATTGTTGTTGCCGAAAGCGGCGCGCACCAGCTTTTGCACCAGGTAGGTTTCTTCGTTGGTGCAGCGCGACGAGGTGATGCCGCCAATCGAATCCTTGCCGTGCTCGGCCTGGATGCGGCGGAACTCGCTCGCGGCGTAGTTGATGGCCTCGTCCCAGCTCACTTCCTGCCACGGGTCGCTGATGTTTTTGCGGATCATGGGCTTGGTGATGCGGTCCTTGTGGGTGGCGTAGCCCCAGGCAAAACGGCCCTTGACGCAGGCATGGCCTTCGTTGGCTTTGCCGTCTTTCCACGGCACCATGCGCACCACTTCATTGCCCTTCATCTCGGCCTTGAAGGCACAACCCACGCCGCAGTAAGCGCAGGTGGTGATCTTGTTGTGCTCGGGCTGGCCCAGCATGATGACGGTTTTTTCTTGCAGCGTGGCGGTGGGGCAGGCCTCGACGCAGGCGCCGCAGCTCACGCATTCGGATTCCATGAAGGGCTGGTCTTGTCCCGGCGACACGCGCGACTCAAAGCCGCGGCCGCTGATGGTCAGTGCAAACGTACCCTGGGTTTCTTCGCAGGCGCGCACGCAACGGTTGCACACAATGCATTTGGAGGCGTCGTAGCTGAAGTAGGGGTTGGAATTGTCGATTGCCGGCTTGCTCTCGTTGCGGAAATGGTTGGCGCCCTCCATGCCGTAACGTACTTCGCGCAGCCCGGTCACGCCGGCCATGTCCTGCAGCTCACAGTTGCCGTTGGCCGAACAGGTCAGGCAGTCCAAGGGGTGATCAGAGATGTAGAGCTCCATCACGCCCTTGCGCAGCTCTTGCAGGCGCGGCGACTGGGTACGCACCTTCATGCCGGCTTCTGCCGGTGTGGTGCAAGAGGCCGGAAAGCCCTTGCGTCCATCAATTTCAACCATGCACAAGCGGCAGGAGCCAAAAGGCTCCAGACTGTCGGTGGCGCACAGCTTGGGCACCTGGATGCCTGCATCGACCGCGGCGCGCATGAGCGAAGTGCCAGCGGGAACCGTGACGCTTTCGCCGTCGATCTCCAGCGTGACTTCCTGGGTGGACTCGCGTTTGGGGGTGCCGTAATCGGTTTCTTTGAGGTGTTCGAGCATGGGGGTCTCCTGTGCGTCTTGTTGGGGTGCTGCCGTTGCTGTCGGTTCAGGCGGCTTTGCGATCCGGCACGGTCATGCCGAAGTCCTGCGGGTAATGGTCGAGTGCCGAAAGCACCGGGAAAGGCGTCATGCCGCCCATGGCGCACAGCGAGCCGTGAACCATGGTGTCGCACAGATCGCGCAGCAGCTTGATTTGCTGCGGACGCTGCTCCCCTGGGCCGTTGGCGATGCGGTCTATCACTTCCACGCCGCGGGTGGAGCCGATGCGGCACGGCGTGCACTTGCCGCAGGATTCGATCGCGCAAAACTCCATCGCGTAGCGCGCCAGGCTGGCCATGTCGGCCGTGTCGTCGTGCACCACGATGCCGCCATGGCCCACCACTGCGCCCACGGCCGCATAGGCTTCGTAGTCAAGCGGCGTGTCCCATTGCGATTCAGGCACATAGGCGCCCAGCGGGCCGCCGACCTGCACCGCCTTGATGGGCCGGCCTGAGGCCGAACCGCCACCGTAGTCGTACATCAGCTCGCGCAAGGTCACGCCGAAGGCTTTTTCGACCAGCCCGCCGAATCTGATGTTGCCGGCCAGCTGGATGGGCAGGGTGCCCCTGGAGCGGCCCACACCATAGTCTTTGTAAAACGTGGCGCCGCGCGACAGGATGATGGGCACCGAAGCAAAGGTAATGACGTTGTTGATCACGCTCGGCTTGCCGAACAGGCCCTGGATGGCAGGAATCGGCGGCTTGGCACGCACGATGCCGCGTTTGCCTTCCAGGCTTTCCAGCATGGCGGTTTCTTCGCCGCAGACATACGCGCCCGCAGCCTTGCGCACATGCAGGTGAAAGCTGTGGCCCGAGCCGAGGATGTTGTCGCCCAGAAAGCCGCCCGCCTCGGCGATGGTGATGGCCTCGCGCATGGTCGCCACCGCGTGGGGATATTCAGAGCGGATGTAGACATAACCCTGCGTGGCGCCGGTGGCCACCGCGGCAATCGTCATGCCTTCGATCAGCACGAAGGGGTCACCCTCCATTGTCATGCGGTCGGAATACGTGCCTGAGTCGCCTTCGTCGGCGTTGCAAACCACATATTTCTGGCTGGCTTTCAGGCCCGCCACGGTTTTCCATTTGATGCCAGCCGGAAACGCCGCACCGCCGCGTCCGCGCAGGCCGGCGTCCAGCACCTGCTGCACGATCTCTGTGGCGGGAAGCCCCAGGGCATGGCGCAAGCCGGCATAGCCTTCGTGCGCCTGGTAGTCGGCCAGCGACAGCGGGTCCGTCACGCCCATGCGTGCGAAAGTCAGGCGCTCCTGCCTTTTCAGGTACGGAATCTCTTCGGTCAGGCCCAGCTGCAACACATGCATGCCGCCCAACTGAAAGCCAGCGTCAAAAAGGCCGGCCACGTCCTCAACCTCCACGGGCCCGTAGGCGATGCGGCCTGCACCGGTCTGCACCTCGACCATGGGCTCCAGCCAGAACAGGCCGCGGGAGCCATTGCGCACCAGCTCAATGCCGACACCGCGTTTTGCAGCCTCGGCAGAGATAGCTGCAGCCACCTCATCAGCACCCGCAGCCAGTGCGGCGGAGTCGCGGGGCACGTAAATCTTGATGCTCATGCGGCGCTCCCTGCTTGCGCCACCAGGCGATCGAACTTTTCAATCCCGACGCGAGCATGGACCTTGTCGTCCAGCGTCATCGCGGGGGACTGCGCGCACAAGCCGAGGCAATACACCGGCTCAACCGTGAAGGCGCCATCTTGGGTGGGCCCATGGCCGTCGCTGCCCAGGTGGGAGCAGGCATGCGACCAGAGGGCGTCTGAGCCCATGGCTTTACAGCTCTCGGCGCGGCAGATCCGCACCACATGCCGTCCGGGCGGCTCGGAGCGAAAGTAGTGGTAGTACGTCACCACGCCATGAACCTCAGCACGTGACAGGTTCAAGGCTTCGGCG
>NZ_JBFUAZ010000323.1:0-4703 GCF_056406035.1 Polaromonas sp. P1_E1_2
TCGTAGTCCTGGGCCGGCGCGGCCGACAGCACCACCAGGGGCACGTTGGGGAATTGGTGTTTGAGCTCACGCACGCCCGAAACACCATTGGTGTCAGGCAACCTCAAGTCGAGGCAGATGAGTTCGGGGACACCGTGTTGCTGCACGGCAGGCATTACCGCGGCGAGCCGGTCCAGCTCGGTCACAGTGGCCTTGCTGCTAAGGCGGCGAATCAACATGACAACCGCTTCGCGCATCAGCGGATGGTCATCTATTACAAAAATACTCATTAGTTCACGTCTGAAGTATCGTTCCTGTCAGCTATCGAGCATAACTGGTGAATGTCAACTTTGGGGCACTAATAAACTTGAAATTGCGGTATTTTTTCAGGGTGGTAATACCCTAAAACAACAATGAATAAGTCTTTCGTACCAATGTGATTCTGTCGAAGGCCACCGCGCACGGCCAAAGCCCCTGGCCCAAATTGCTTAATCCCGCAACTCAGGGAGTTACAGGTGCAAAAAAACGTAGCGCTGTTTCGACCTCGGCTGCCTCGATACCGGGCAAGATTTGAAGCTTATCTTGCAGTGCAGCAAGCGCACCGGTCCCTTCGTTCTGCAGGGTGGAAATTATCAGCGCGGCTTCACGGGGAGATTCAAAGCCATGGCTCTGCAGCAGCACCTTGGCGTCGGCATCCTGCAGCTTGAAATAGAACTGGCCGTCCTTCTCACGGTATTGCTTGAAGGCCGGAGCAACACTTTTGACTGACTTCCCTTTCGACGTGCCAGCCGGCTTTATCGCGAGGTTGCGCAAACCAACGGCGCGACGCAACTCGCCCATGAAAGGCGTGGCCTCCGCGCGCGCCTTCTGCGCACCCGCCTGCAAGGTCGCCTCGATCTTTGCCGGGTCGCTGATGAGGTCGTGGTATCGCTCGCGCATGGGCACTACTTCACGGTCAATGCGCTCGAACAGCAACTGTTTGGCATCGCCCCAGGCAATGCCTTCGGCATAGGCCTTGCGCAGGGCCTGGGTTTCGTCCGCGCTCGCAAAGGCCTGGTAAATCTGGAACAGCGCCGAGCCCTCGACTTCCTTGGGTTCGCCCGGTGCGCGTGAATCGGTGAGGATGCCGGCGATCAGCTTGCGCATCTGCTCGCGTGGGGTGAAAAGCGGAATCGTGTTGTCGTAGCTCTTGCTCATCTTGCGACCGTCCAGTCCGGGCAGCAGCGCGACGGACTCTTCAATCACCGCTTCGGGCAGCACCAGGTGCTCACCGTACAGGTGGTTGTAGCGCTGCGCCATGTCGCGCGCCATTTCGATGTGCTGGATCTGGTCGCGCCCCACCGGCACCTTGTGCGTCTTGAACAGCAGGATGTCTGCGCCCATCAGCACCGGGTACATGAAGAGGCCGGCGGTGACGTCGGCATCCGGGTCGTCGCCGGCTGCCTCGTTCTTGTCGACAGAGGCCTTGTAGGCATGGGCACGGTTGAGTACGCCCTTGCCTGTGACGCAGGTCAGCAGCCAGGTGAGTTCAGGGATTTCCGGGATGTCGGACTGGCGATAGAACGTCACGCGCTCCGGGTCCAGCCCGGCGGCCAGCCAGCTCGCCGCGATCTCGAGTGTGGACTGCTGGATGCGCGCGGGTTCATCGCATTTGATCAGTGCGTGGTAGTCGGCCAGGAAGTAAAAGCTGCGGACATCGTCGCGAAAGCTGGCCTGAACCGACGGCCGGATCGAGCCGACATAGTTGCCCAGGTGGGGCGTACCGGTGGTCGTGATGCCGGTGAGGAAACGGGTGGGGGACGGTGTATTCATGACAATCTTGGGGGCAATGAAATGGGGAGGTTGATCAGATCCAGCAAGCTGTATCCCAGCACCACCAGTGGCCAGAGCCAGTAAGCGCTGACGATGCCAAGGAGAACGAGCCCCATGACGATGAAAAACCCCCATGGTTCGAGGCGGGCGACAAACTGAGCCTGCTTCCACGGCAGCAGGCCCACCAGGATGCGGCCGCCATCAAGCGGAGGCAAAGGAAAAAGATTGAAGGCCCACATCACGAGATTGACCAGTACGCCAGCCTGGCACATGACCAGGAAAAACGGCTCCTGGACACCGGCGTTGATCAGCACCGCATACAACACGGCCCAAAGTACGACCTGTATGAAGTTGGCGGCGGGGCCCGCAAGTGCCACCCAGATCATGTCGCGTTTGGGTTTGCGCAAATTTCCGAAATTGACGGGTACCGGTTTTGCGTAGCCGAACAGAAAGGTGCCTGAGGTGGCGAAATACAGTAGCAGCGGCATGACGATGGTGCCGAGGGGGTCGATGTGCTTTACGGGGTTCAGCGTGACACGGCCCAGCATCCAGGCGGTGTTGTCACCGAAATAGCGAGCCACATACCCATGCGCAGCTTCGTGCACGGTAATGGCGAAGAGCACTGGCAGCGCGTAGATGGCGACGGTTTGAATCAGGTTGGCGATATCCATGCCGAATTATGACCCCCACGGTCGCTCACTTCGTGTAGCTCCCTGCCCCCCGAAGGGGGCTGCTGCGCCTGCGGCCCGGCAAAGCCGGTTCCGCGGCCCCTGCTTGAAGGGGAGTCCGCTCGCTAAAGGCCTAATGCAGCCAGCTCGCCCCGGCCCTGTCGCACCACGACAGGCTCGCCGCCGTCGCCCATGGCCGTCAGGTCGATCACGGTGGTCGGCTCCTGGTGGCAGGCGCCTGCGTCGATCACGGCGGCCAGCTCATGCTCCAGCAGCTCGCGGATCTCGTGCGCATCGTTCAGCGGCTCGGTGCCGTCCCGCGGAATCAGCGTGGTGGCCAGCAGCGGCGCGCCATGCAGCTCCAGCAGCGCCTGCAAAACCTTGTGCTCCGGCACGCGCAGGCCGATGGTCTTGCGCGACGGGTGGCTCACGCGGCGCGGCACTTCCTTGCTGGCTTCGAGGATGAAGGTGTAGGGCCCTGGCGTGGCGGCCTTGAGCAGCCGGAATTGTTTGTTGTCCACCCGCGCGTAGTTCGCCAGCTCGCTCAGGTCGCGGCACAGCAGGGTGAGGTGGTGCTTGTCGTCGACGCCGCGAATACGGCGCAGGCTGTCGGCCGCGGCCTTGTCGTCGAGGTGGCATACCAGGGCATAGCTGGAGTCGGTTGGCACGGCCGCAATGCCGCCGCGTTCAAGCAGTGCCACCGCCTGTTTGAGCAGGCGGGTGTGCGGGTTCTCGGGGTGAACTTCAAAAAACTGTGACATACAGGTTTGTCGCCGGCTTGGGTTTCAGGATTCGGTGGGTTCAATGATGATCCGGCTCTCGCGTACCGCAAGCCAGGCGCCAGTGGCACCACACACGGTAATCATGGCAATGCCGAGCAGCGACCACTGATCCGGAACATGGGAAAAGATCAGCCATCCGCCCAGCATGGCAAAACCGATTTGGGCGTAAAGGAACGGCGTCAGGGTTGATGCAGTGGTTCGCGCATAGGCAAGAATCATCATGAAGTGCCCGACGGCTCCGAGGAAGCCCATCAGGCAAAGGCAGGCCCAAAGCACCCAGGAATCCAGCGAAGTCCAGACAAAGGGAAGGGCCAGCGAGGCGATGAGCGTGCCCACCCAGCCGGTGTAGAAGTGCATGGTTGCCGGGTCTTCGGTACGGGCCAGGCGGCTGGTCAAAATCTGGAACCAGGCATTGGACACCACCAGGCTCAACGGTAGCAGCAGCGTCCAGTCAAAGCCGGAGCTTCCCGGCCGGATGATGATCAGCGCACCGGCAAAGCCTCCCAGGACCAGCCCCCAGCGCAACGCCGGTACGCGCTCACCCAGCTGTAGCGATGCCAGCAGGGTGATGACCAGCGGCGTGATCATGATGATGGCCGTGAACTCGCCCACGGGCATGTATTTGAGGCTGAAAAACGCCAACCCGCTGCTGGTCAGCAGCAGTACGCCGCGTAAAAGCTGGAACCTGGGATGCGCCGTTCGAAACAGCGTTCGCCCGCGCGCAGGAAGCATCACCACGGTCGTGGCCACGGCCTGGAACGCATAGCGAAACCACAGCGCCATCAGGATGGGCACGCTCAGGGATATCCGTTTGGTGGTGGTGTCCAGCGCGGCGAAGCAGGCCATGGCGGCTACCAGAAGCGCAATGCCGGTCAGGGCAGGAGAGGTTTTTCTCGCGGGGCCGGCCATCACTGGATGCGGTCCACCAGCAGCTCCCACACCGGTGTCAGTTCGCCCGGCAGGAATGGCAGGGTACCCAGGTCGGTGTGGCTTTCGTCGGGGCTGTGGAAGTCGCTGCCGCGCGAAGCGGCCAGGCCGAACTCTTTGGCCGTTTCGGCGTATTTGAGGTATTCCTGCGGCGTGTGGCTGCCAGTGACAACCTCCACGCCACGCCCGCCATGGGACTTGAACTCGGTGAACAAGGCGTATTCCTCGTTGGGGGTGAACTTGTAGCGGCCCGGGTGCGCAATCACGGCAATGCCCTTGGCCTGGGTGATCCAGGTGACGGCGTCGCGCAGGTTGGCCCAGCGGTGCGGCACATAGCCGGGCTTGCCTTCGGTCAGGTATTTGCGAAAGACTTCAGGCGTTTCGCGGCACACGCCGGATTCCACCAGGAAGCGGGCAAAGTGCGTGCGTGAAATGAGCTCGGGGTTACCCACAAACTTCAGCGCGCCTTCGTAAGCGCCCATGATGCCGACCTTGGCCAGCGAGTCCGACATCTCCATGGCGCGCTGTTCACGGC
>NZ_JBFUAZ010000324.1:0-4656 GCF_056406035.1 Polaromonas sp. P1_E1_2
TTGCCATACTTGTCAGTCGCGGCTTTCTCGGTTATATGTTTTGTCTTGGCACGCACTGATCGCGCCGCCGGTCGGCCACCTGCCCTCGCCTCTTGGCCCCTTGTTTTCCCAAAATACGACCCATCGATGCTTCGCTTTCCACTCGCCGGACTCCCGCCTCGCCATTCGCGTGTCCCGCCTTCGCGCCAACCCAACATTCGCTGCGGCGTCCAGACCCGGCAGGCCTGCCGCCCGCACCGATGACCGACGACACCCCGCGCAGGCGCAAGGGCGTCGGCCCGGTTTCGCTGAGCGAAGTCGCCGTGCAGGCCGGCGTCTCAATCTCCACCGTCTCGCGCATCGTGAACGGCGAGACCCGGCGGGCTTCGCCGGAAACGCTGGCGCGCGTGCGCGAGGCGATCAAGACCGTGGGCTACCACCCCAACCAGCTTGGACGCGCGCTACGCAACCGTGAGAGCCGCCTGGTCGCGATGCTGGCCGCCAACCTCGACAACCCGGTGATGGCCACGCTGGCCGCCTCCACCGAGGCCGCGCTGCGCGAGGCCGGCTACACGATGATCCTGTGTGACACGCACGACCGGCCGGAGCTGCAGGACGACTATCTCAACGCCATGCGTTCGCAGGTCGTGCAAGGCTACGTGATGGTCGCGGCTCAGCCCAGTGCCGGCCTGCGCGACTTCGTGGAGCGCGGTGCGCCTATGGTCTTCGTGAGCCGGCGCAGCCCGTTCGGCACCTGCGCCTTCGTGGGGCCCGACAACCTGGCGGCCGGCGCCGCCGCCGCAGACTACCTGCTCGACCGCGGCGTCGACGCGCCGGCCGTGGTATTTCCGTCGCGCGGATCGTCCACGACCCGGGAACGCGTGCAGGGCTTCTGCGAGCGGGCCGCCGACAGAGGCCTGTCAGCCGACCGGATCCGCCGGGTGGAGGCCCCGGGCATCTCGCACCTGGAAATCGGCTACGCCGCCGGGGCCCAGTTCGCGGCGCCCGGTGCCTGGCCGCGCGGCGCGATGTGCATCAGCGACCAGGTCGCCTACGGGCTGCACCGCGTGGCCCGCGAGAGCGGGATCCGGGTGCCCGGCGACTGCGAGCTGGTCGGCATCGACGGTAATCCGATCAATGCCTGGCTCGCCCCGTGGCTCACCTCGGTCGAAATTCCGCATCAGGATTTCGGACCGGTCATCGTGGACCTGATGCTAAGCCTGTGGGGCGGCGAAGCGCCACGCGAACGCCTCATGCCGCACCGCATGGCGGCTGCGCTCGAGAGCTAAAACAGGCCAAGCCTGAGCCGCCGTGCCCATGCTGTTCATTCAGGCGCGTGATCCCAACGGCATAAAAAAAAGCGCCCCAGGGCGCTTTTTTTTATGGATGCAGCCTCAAGGGGCCGCATCAGCAGACCGGCTCAACCCTGATGCGGGCGCTTGCCTGGGTTCTTTTTGCTGCGGGTGTGCGAACCGCGCTCCAGGCTGATCTTCTGGCCGCGGCCGGTCGTGATCGTGTAGCCCTTGGGAGGGACTGGCTTGGGGGCGCAGATGTCGGCTTCGACTCTGATTTTCTTGGGCATGGAAGACTCCGGGTTAAAAATGGCGTAGCCCGTGATTTTAAGCCACTCCGGGGCTGCAGGCCTCCGCCGGGCTTATCAGGCGTACAAGGCGACCGGCGCCTGCTCCCGGACGCACTGTGTTTGGGCCGCCGCCAGCGTGCGCGCCACGGGCTCCCAGGTGCTGGCGTAGGCGGGCAGCGCGTCGGGCGCAAAGGCGGTATGCGGCCAGTCGGAGCCCCAGACCAGGCGCCGGCCGAACAGCCCCGCAACCTTGCGGATGACCTCGTCCAGCGCCTCATACGGCGCTTGCACGCCCAGGCGGTACCAGCCCGAAAGCTTGACCCAGGCGCCCTGGGCGGCGAGTTGCTCCAGTGCCCGCCAGGCCGGGTGATCCGGAGGAATGCCGGCGTGCATGCCGGCGAGGTGATCCAGCACCGCCGGCACCGGGCTGGCCGCATGCAGGGCCGCGATCACGGGCAGGTCTTGCGGTGCCGCATACCACTGCACATGCCAGCCCAGCGCGCGCAGGCGCGGCGCCAGGGCCTGGAAGCTGTCCCGGGCGCCGTCACCCTCCCCGGCCTTGAGGCTGTCCCCGACGGGAGACACCAGGTTAAAGCGCACACCGCGCACGCCGAGCGCATGCATGGCCTGCAGCGCCGCATCGTCGATGGAAGGCGGCAGCACCACCACACCGCGATGCCGCCCGCCACCGGCACGCAAGGCGTCCAGCAACACCGTGTTGTCGGTGCCGTAGACGCTGGGCTGCACCAGCACCAGGTGGCCGAAGCCATGGCTTTGGGCCAGTTGCTCGATGTCCGCCAGCGGCCGGTGCGCGGGCTGGTAATGGCCCGGCGCGACAGCCGCAGCCGCGTCAAAGACGTGGACGTGGCTGTCCCAGCCGGGCGCCACCGGGTCAGGCGTGGAACTCTGCACCGCTTAACCCGTGGTGATCTTGCGGTCTTTGATGATGCGGCCCCATTTGAGCTGCTGGGCCTTGAGGAAAGCCTGCGTCAGCGCTTCAGGGCCCTCGGGGAAGGCTTCACCGCTCAGGCTGCGGATACGGCCCAGCACTTCGGGGTCGGCCATGGTCTTGCGGATAGCGGCGATCAGCGCAGCTTTGGACTTGGCGTCTATACCAGCTGGGGCCAGCACCGGGTTCCACTCGAGCACCTCATAAGCCGGCACGCCGGCTTCTTCCATGGTCGGCATGTCGGGCAGCGAGCGCGTGCGGCGCCGGCTGGTCACCGCCAGCGGGCGCAGCCGGCCCGACTGGATCTGCCCCAACGAGGAGGCCACGTTGGCGAAGAACAGCGGCACCTGGCCAGCCATCACGTCGTTCATGGCCGGGCCGCCGCCGCGGTAAGGCACGTGCACCAGCTTCACGCCGGCCAGGTCTTCAAACAGCGCACCGGCAAGGTGCTGGGCCGAACCGTTGCCGGAGGAGGCATAGGCGATCTGCCCGGGTTTGGCCTTGGCCAGGCGTATCAGGTCCTTGACGCTTTTGGCCTCAAAACCGGGCGTGCACACCAGCACGTTGGGGAACTGCGCCAGCACGGCCAGTGGCGCGAACGCCGTGTCGGTGTCGTAGGGCAGCTTGGGATAAAGCGCGGGATTGACGGCGAAGGACGAGGCATCGACCAGCAACTGCGTGCCGTCGGGCGCGGCGCGCGCCACCTGTGTCGCGGCGATCTGGCCGCCGGCGCCGGGTTTGTTGTCGACCAGCACGGTCTGGCCCAGGAACTCGGCCATGCGCGGCGCGATCAGCCGCGCCATCAGGTCGGCGCCGCCGCCCGCGGCATAGGACACGACCAGCGTGATCGGCTTGCCGCCGGCGATCTGGCCCGCGGCATGGGCGGCAAAGGCCCAAGGTGCGGCGACGGCCGCGCCCGCGGCCTGCAGCACGAGGCGGCGCGAGCGGTTCAGGGGTTGCGCTTTGCTTGCAGGGTGGTTGCTTGGGTGTGACATGGTTTTCTCCGATTTCGGGGGGTGTTCAAGGGACGTTCAGGTGATGGTGACGGTGTAGTGAAAAGCGTGGGCGTCGCCCCGCGTGTAGCGCACTTCGACGCAATGGCCGGCCAGGTCGTAGGCGCAGCGCGTGACCAGCGCACAGGGATGGCCGGCCGACAGGGCCAGGTGGCCGGCCTGCGCCGCCGTCAGCGCGCCGAAGCCGATTTCATCGACCGCGCGGGCCACGTGCACGCCGCAGCGTTCGGCAAACATCGGGTAGAGCAGGTCGCCCCAGCTGCCGGTATCGCTCTCGACGAGCTCGGCAAACAGGGCCGGGGGCAGCCAGATTTCCTCATAAACACAGGGCTGGCCCGAGAGCGACCGCACGCGTTGCAGCCGCAGCGCCATATCGCCGCGTGCCAGGCCCAGGCGCCGTGCCACCTCGGCGGGTGCGACCAGCAGCCGGCGCGAAACGATGTGCGAGGCCGGCACTTCGCCCGTGCCTTCGCCAAAGCGGAAAAACCGCATCATGGTGCCGCCCGTCATGCCGGCACGCACAAAGGTGCCGCGGCCATGGATGCGCTCTATCAGCCCCTGGTCGGCCAGCAGTTCCAGCGCGCGGCGCAGCGTGCCCAAGGCCACGCCGTGCTCGGCGGCCAGGGTCTGCTCGGCCGGCAAGGCGCTGCCCGGCGGCCACTCGCCCGCCACCACGCGCGCGCGCATGGCGGCGGCCAGGGCGGCATAACGGCTTTGGCCCGGTTCGGCGGGCACCACGGTCAGCGAAGGGTTTGCTGGAATGGCCATGATTGATCTAGTCCTATAGATGACTAGATCATGTCACGTACCCGGACTTTTGCCTCTTAGGGTTTACACGGAGCGCTGTAGCCCATAAAAAAAGGCGACGCCCATCGGGGCGCCGCCTTGCGCGGAAAAGCGTGAACCGTTTATTCGATGGTCGCGCCGGAAGCCTGCACGATGCCCTTCCATTTCACATAGTCGGTCTTGAGCAGGCTGGAGAACTGCTCGGGCGTCATGTTCTGCACTTCGGCGCCCTGGGCGTGGATGGCGGCCTTCATCTCGGGCGTGGCCAGCAGCTTGTTGACCTCGGCGTTGACGGTGGCGACGATGTCTTTGGGGGTGCCGGCCGGCATGAAAAGGCCGTACCAGGT
>NZ_JBFUAZ010000325.1:0-4640 GCF_056406035.1 Polaromonas sp. P1_E1_2
GGTGCGCACCACGTTGTTGTAAGGGTCCTGCTCGGTCAGACTCCAGCCCGAAGTCTGGCAGTGCGTGCGCAACATCAGGCTCTTGGGGCTCTTGGCATTGAAGCCCTTCATGATGCGGCACCACAGCAGGCGGGCGGCGCGCATCTTGGCGACTTCCAGATAGAAGTTCATGCCGATGGCCCAGAAGAAACTCAGGCGCCCGGCGAATTCATCCACGTCCAGGCCCTTGCCCAGCGCGGTTTTCACATACTCTTTCCCGTCGGCCAAGGTGAAGGCCAGTTCAAGCGCCTGGTTGGCACCGGCCTCCTGCATGTGATAACCCGAGATCGAGATCGAATTGAACTTCGGCATGTTCTGCGCCGTGTATTCAATGATGTCGCCGATGATGCGGATGCTGGGCTGGGGCGGAAAGATATACGTATTGCGGACCATGAACTCCTTGAGGATGTCGTTCTGGATGGTTCCGCTCAGTTTTTCCTGGCTCACGCCCTGCTCTTCGGCCGCGACCACATACCCTGCCAGCACCGGCAGCACCGCGCCGTTCATGGTCATGGAGACGCTGACCTTGTCCAGCGGGATCTGGTCGAACAGGATTTTCATGTCCTCGACCGAATCAATCGCCACGCCGGCTTTGCCCACGTCGCCGGTCACACGCGGATGGTCGCTGTCGTAGCCGCGGTGCGTGGCCAGGTCAAACGCCACCGACACGCCCTGCCCTCCCGCGGCCAACGCCTTGCGATAGAAAGCATTCGACTCCTCAGCCGTGGAAAAGCCGGCGTACTGACGGATCGTCCATGGGCGCACCGCATACATGGTGGCCTGTGGGCCGCGGATGAAAGGCTCAAAACCCGGCAGCGTGTTGGTGTGCGGAAGGTCTTTGGTATCTTCGGCGGTGTAAAGCGGCTTGACGCTGATACCGTCTGGCGTCTGCCAGTTCAGCGCGCCCACATCGCCGCCAGGCGCCGATTTGGCAGCGGCTTTGGCCCATGCTTCGAGGCTGGCTGCAGGAAATTCAGGTTCTTTGCTGGGCTTGGACATGGGATGGGTTTACCGTAACGGGTCTTCACGCCGGGTGCTGCGATAGAAACAGCATAGGCTCAGCATGAGAGGAAGTCATGAATCCGGCCAAGTTTACATCATTTATAATTATTGATGCAAAATTCAGTTTGAAGTAAGATGCCCACTAACTCGCGTGCAGCGCTGATCGAAAGCAGCGCCCACTCGAAGCTTTCGCACATTCAAAAAATTTATACCCATGGCCGCAGTGTCCCTGACCCCTCGAGCGCTTTACGAAGAAGTGGCGGAGCTTTTGCGCCAGCGCATCTTCAACCGCGAACTGACGCCGGGCAGCTGGATTGACGAGCTCAAGCTGGCCGAGGAATACGGCATCAGCCGAACGCCGCTGCGCGAAGCCCTGAAAGTGCTGGCCACCGAAGGCCTGGTCACGATGAAGGTGCGGCGCGGCGCCTATGTAACCGAAGTGTCTGAGCGGGACCTGGCCGATGTGTATCACCTGCTTGCGCTGCTGGAGAGCGACGCGGCCGGTGTGGTGGCCACCCAGGCGAYGCCTTCCCAGCTCAAGGAACTGCAGGGCCTGCATAACGAACTCGAGAAAGCCGTCGGCAACCGTGAGCGGTTCTTCGAGATCAATGAAGCCTTTCACATGCGCCTGCTGGAAATCGCCAACAACCGCTGGCGCGACCAGATGGTGGCCGACCTGCGCAAGGTCATGAAGCTCAACCGCCACAACTCGCTGCTCAAAAGTGGCCGCATTGAAGAGTCGCTTGCCGAGCATCGCGCCATCATGCAGGCGCTGTCGTCAGGCGACGCGAATGCCACCGCGCAGCGCATGCGGGAGCACTTCAGGAACGGACTGGAAGCGGCGGCCTGACAACCCCACCTTCCGGCCGACCCCTGAATGAAATCAGGCCTGCGGCAGCGCCTCCCAGTGCTGCACCACCTTGCCATGCTTGTCCACACTTTCAAGCAGGACGGGAAAACCCCAAAGGCGCGCAACATGCTTGATCACCTCCTGGACATCGTCCGTGAGCGTTCGGTCGTTGTGGCGGCTGTGGCGCAAGGTCAGGGAGCGGGTCCCGCGCACGTCCACGTCCCAGACCTGTATGTTGGGCTCGCGGTAATTCAGGTCATGCTGGCGCGACAGCGCCTCGCGTACATGCCGATAACCCGCGTCGTCATGAATGGCCGCCACTTCAAGCTCGGACTTGCTCGCATCATCCACCACTGAGAAGAGGCGGAATTCGCGTATCAGACGCGGCGAAAGGTATTGCCCGATGAAACTCTCGTCGCGGAAATGCCGCATCGCGTAGTCCAGCGTCTCCAGCCAGTTGGAGCCGGCAACGTCCGGCAGCCACTGCCGGTCTTCTTCCGTGGGAGACTCGCAAATGCGCTTGAGGTCGCTGAACATGGCAAACCCCAGCGCGTAGGGGTTGACGCCGTTGTAGCCCGGATGTGTCACCGGCGGCTGGTAAATGACATTGGTGTGGGATCGCAGGCATTCGATCATGAAGCCGTCGGTCAGCAAGCCCTCGTCGTACAGGGAATTGAGCAGTGTGTAATGCCAGAAGGTGGCCCAGCCTTCATTCATGATCTGCGTCTGGCGCTGTGGGTAAAAATACTGGCCGATCTTGCGCACGATGCGGATCACCTCGCGCTGCCAGGGTTCCAGCAGGGGCGCGTTCTTCTCGATGAAATACAGGATGTTTTCCTGCGGCTCCGGCGGAAAACGGCGATGGGTTTTTTCGGCCGGCTTGTCGGCAGACCTGGGGACTGTGCGCCACAGGTCATTGAGCTGCTGCTGCAGATAAGCCTCGCGGTCCTTGCGGCGGGCTTCTTCCTCCGCCAGCGACAGCTTCTGCGAGCGCTGGTAACGGTCCACGCCGTGGCTCATCAGGGCATGGCAGGAATCCAGCAGCTGCTCGACSGSCTCCCAGCCGTGGCGCTCTTCGCACTCGGCAATGTAGGCCCGCGCGTATACCAGGTAGTCGACGATGGCGCCGGCGTCGGTCCACATCTGGAACAGGTAGTTTCCCTTGAAGAAGGAGTTGTGCCCGTAGCAGGCATGCGCCATCACCAGCGCCTGCATGGGCATGGTGTTTTCTTCCATCAGGTAGGCGATGCAGGGGTTGGAATTGATCACGACTTCGTAAGCCAGCCCCATCTGGCCGCGCCGGTAATTTTTTTCCGTCGAGATGAACTGCTTGCCGAAGGACCAGTGCCGATAGTTCACCGGCATGCCCACCGAGGCATAGGCATCAATCATCTGCTCGGCCGTGATGACCTCGAGTTGCACCGGGTAGGTGTCCAGGCCGAAGGACTTTGCCTTTCGCGCAATCTCGCCGTGGTAGAGCTCGATCAACTCGAAGGACCAGTCGGACGGGCTGGGCAGGCAGGCATGCCGGCGCCCGGTGCCGGACAAGCCAGGCGCCGCCACTTCGGCAGGCTTTCTCTCGCTCTTTGTCATGGCTTGACGCCTTTTTTGAACAACTCCCTGAACACCGGGAAAATCTCGTCCGCGGCTGCGACCTTGCGCATCGCGAAATTACGGTTGTCCTCTTGCACCTGGGTGTACTCCTCCCAGAGGTTCTGGTCCTCTTCACCGACCTGGACATAGGCGAAATACCGCGACACCGGCAGCAGCTTGCCGACCAGCAATTCGCGGCAGCGTGCCGAATCCTGGTGCCAGTTATCGCCGTCCGAAGCCTGGGCGCCATAGATGTTCCAGTCGCCGGGAGGATAGCGCTCCTGGATGATCTGGTGCATCAAGGCCAGTGCGCTGGACACCACGGTGCCACCGGTTTCGGTGGACTGGAAGAATTCCTCTTCGGACACCTCGGTGGCCTGGGTGTGGTGGCGAATGAAGATGACGTCGGTTTTCTCGTAATGCTTCCTGAGGAACAGGTACAGCAGGATAAAAAACCGWTTGGCGATGTCCTTGCGCGTTTCGTCCATGGAGCCCGATACATCCATCAGGCAAAACATGACCGCCTTGGCACTGGGCTGCGGCACCCTGACCCGGTTGCGGTAACGCAGATCGAAGGGATCGAAAAACGGGATGGCCTTGAGGCGCCGGCGAAGCGCGTCGACTTGTGTCCTCAAGGAAAGAATCTCGTCAGGCAGGTCCGGCGCGTCGCGCAGCGCCAGCGCCAGCTGCGCCTCCAGCTCATGCACCTGCCGCCGCGTCTCCCCGCCTATGGCGATGCGCCGGCTGAGCGCGACCCGCAGCGAACGCACCACGTGCAGGTTGGTCGGCGTTCCGTCCGAGATGAAACCGGCGCGGCGGGACTTCCATTCCGGCGCATCGGGCAAAAGCTGGGTACGTATGAGATCGGGCAGCGCAAGGTCGTCAAAAAAATACTGCATGAACTCTTCGCGCGTGATGCGGAAGACAAAGTCGTCCTCACCCTCACCGTCGGGACTGGCCTCACCGCCCGACCCGCCGCCGCTGCCGCCCTGCGGCCGCGCGATGCGGTCGCCGCGTACGTATTCGCGGTTACCGGGGTGCACAGTCTCGCGMGTGCCGCCGGTATGACCAAACACCGGCTGGTAAACGTCGCGCCGCGGCAATGTGACGTCTTCGCCCTGTTCGATGTCATGGATGCTGCGGCCCGCGACAGCAC
>NZ_JBFUAZ010000326.1:0-4629 GCF_056406035.1 Polaromonas sp. P1_E1_2
GTCCTCCACCGGGCGACTTCGATCTATGCATCTATGAGGCAGAAGACGGCGACGGATGGCAAGGCTTTGTTGCCGGGCGCGCCGGGTCAGCCAGTGCCGAATTTCGGCTTGCAAGTGCCTCGGCTACCTATGAAGCCGCACTGGCCAGCTGGATGGAGTCCAACCGGGGTCACGGCCGGTGACCATCTGGACGGCAYCTGGCACGACGGGGATGAGCCTCCGGAGCATCCCCTGTGTCACAAGCGCTGCCGATCTTGATGGCAAAAAACTTTATGGAACAGGCGGCGACAGGGCCTCGCGAAGACATCTTTCAAGGGCCTGCGTGACGCGCCGTCGGGAACTCATGCCTTTGCGCAGAATGCCGATCTCGCGGTAAAAAGTTTTTTCACCCAGCGAGATTGCGCGCACACCCGGTGGCATGGGCAGGTAGGCCTCCACCATCGGTACCAGCGCAACTCCCAGGCCTTCGGCGACAAGGTTCATCAGGCCCGTGATCTCGTCAAGCTCGATGGAGTCCTGCACCGCCAGTTTGTTCTCGCGCAGGAACCGGGTCACCAGACGCCCACCGAAAGACGTGCGCTCATAGCGCAAAAAAGGCTGCGACTGGAGCAATGCGCGCCAGTCCCGCCCTTTGATTTCCTTGCGCACGAGCAACTTGAAGGGTTCGTACATCAAGGTTTGCCAGGTCATTTCCGGCAGGATGCCGAACGGGGGCCGGATCATCACCGCCGCGTCGATCTCAGCACTGTCGAGCTGGTCCATCAGCTTCATGGACACGCCGGGAGCAATGTGGACGAGCAGTTTCGGGTTTTCCTTCCTCAGTGCCGCCAGTGCTCGGGGAAGCACCGAAGACTGAACAGAGGCAATGGCGCCGATCCGCAAGGTGCTGGCAAGCTCGTCATCGGTGCCCGCATCGCCCAGTTTTGAGAAAAGCAGAACAATCTCTTCGGCACGCGCGAGCACCCTGGCGCCCGCTTCGTTGAGCACYGCGGAACGCCGTGTACGGTCAAAGAGCGCCAGCCCGAGGGAYTCTTCCAGCCGCTGGATCTGGCTGCTCACGGCGGACTGGGTCAGTCCAATCTGGCCGCCGGCGGCGGAAAAGCCKCCGTAACGCACCACCGCGATCAAGGTTTTCAGCTCGGTAATCACATGGGTTTCCCATTAATTCATCGAGATTATTGATTCTCAGGTTGAATATATATCGTTTTTCAAAGTGCATCAATCAACCTAAAGTGCGGCTTCCACGACTCAAAGAGGCTTTCGATGACCACGCCAAACGCAACCACTCCCGCCAAAGCGCTTCCGCCATTTCATCTGGCATTCCCCGTCCACGATCTCGCCGTCGCACGCCGGTTTTACGGTGAATTACTGGGCTGCCCCGAAGGCCGCAGCTCCAGCGAATGGGTCGACTTCAACTTCTACGGCCACCAGATCGTGGCGCACCTGGCGCCCGACGAATGCGGCCACCGCCAGACCAGCGCCGTTGACGGCCACAACGTTCCCGTTCGCCATTTCGGCGCGATCCTGTCCCTCCCCGAGTGGGATGTCCTGGCGGCCCGGTTGAAAGCAGGGGGCACGCAGTTCGTCATCGAACCCTACGTCCGTTTCAAGGGTGAGCCCGGTGAACAGGCCACCATGTTCTTCCTCGACCCGTCCGGAAACGCCATCGAGTTCAAAGCCTTCGCCACGCTCGACAGCCTGTTTGCCAAGTGAAGGAAGCATGATGATGAAATTGGTAGCCTGTTCGGGCATTGCCGCAGCGTTCACCCTGGCGGGAGCTGCGGCCACCGCGCAGCCAATCGACACGCTCAAGAAGATCAAGGAGACGGCAGCCGTCACCATGGGCGTCCGTGAAGCCTCCGGCGCCATGTCCTATACGCTGGGCGCAGGCGAATACACAGGGTTTCATGTGGACATCTGCAAAAGGGTGATCGCGGATATCCAGAAACAGCTGGGCCTGGCGAAGCTGGACGTGCGTTACCAGTCCGTCACCGCGCAGAACCGGATCCCGCTCGTCCAGAACGGCACGGTAGACCTGGAGTGCGGGACAACGACGAACAACGCCGCACGCCAAAAGGATGTGGCCTTCGCGCCCACGCTCTACATTGAAGAAGTCCGGGTCGCCACCAAAACCAGGACCGGAATCACCAGCCTGTCCCAGCTTGCCAACAAGACGGTGTCCGCCACATCCGGCGCCACAGCCGTTCAGCTTATCCGCAAGCACGAACGCGCGGCGGGCGTCGACTTCAAGGAGGTTTATGGCAAGGACAACAGCGAAGGTTTCCTGCTTCTTGAAAATGACCGGGCCGAAGCGTTCGTGGCGGACGGCCAGATCCTGGCCACCATGATTTCCCAGTCAAAACAGCCGAAAAACTATGTGGTGCTGAAAGAAGTCCTGAGCGTCGAGCCGATTGCCATCATGCTGCCCAAAGGGGATGCCCCCTTTAAACAGGCGGTGGACGCCAGCATTGCCAGAATGGCGAAAAGCGGCGAGGTCGCAAAGCTCTATGACAAATGGTTTGTCCAGCCGATACCGCCGAACAACACACAGGTAGGCATGCCCGCATCGGAGCTGACCAGGGCGGCATGGGCCAACCTGAGCGACAAGCCGCTGGAAGACTACACGAAGAAGTAGCGAGGAACGGGGCGAGGGGAGCAGCCCGCCCTGAAACGCGTCGGGCCCAACATAATCGGCAGCATGAAATGCACCAGGAAGAAATGACATGACACACTTCAAGGAAGTCGCCCTCGCACACGCCAGCCGCCTGATCAATCACGGCCCAACGGTTTTGGTGACGAGCGCGCACGGCACGGCGCGCAACGTGATGGCCGCCGCCTGGTCGATGCCCGTGGAGTTCACGCCGCCTCGCATTGCCATCGTGATCGACAAGAAAACCTATACGCGTGAACTCATCACCGCCAGCGGTGGCTTCGGCATATGTCTTCCGTGCACGGCCCTGGCCGGCTTGACGCATGCAGTCGGTAGTGAGTCCGGCCGCACGGGCGACAAGTTTGCGCACTACGGCTTGAAGGCCCGCACGGGGCCGGTACTCGGCATGCCCGTGCTGGAGGAGGGCTGCGCGGCATGGCTGGAGTGCCGGCTGATCCGCGAGCCGCATACCGAAGACGCGTACGACACCTGCTTTGCGGAGGTGGTCGCTGCCGCCGCCGATGAACGTGTGTTCCAGCAGGGGCACTGGCGCTTCGGCGACGACAACCTCGATCTGCAGACGATTCACCATCTGGGAGGCGGAAATTTCGTCAGGCCGGCGGGAATGTTTCATGCCGGTGATGCGGCGGCAAAGAGGCCCTGAATCGATCACTTGCCAGGAGTTGGTTTCAACCCATAGCGGCCCCAAATGTCACGGATGGCCAGGCGAAGGCCTTGTTCCATTTCCAGATCACTCGTGAACACGAAGGCGAAGCGCGGACAGTACAAACGTACGGCCAGCTAAGCCGACAAAGTGCACGGATGATCTGGAAATGGAATTACCATTGCGGCCATGAAAACAACCTACATCTTCGGCGCCATCCTGGCTTGCAGCGTCATCGGCGCATTGGTCGGTGCCCGTTCGGTCAAGACCGGACTTCTGGTGACATCAGGGCTGCTGTCCCTTTATGGCCTGTTCCGCCTGTTGGGTTGAACGTACCGCCATTTCCTGACCGGCGCGACACGAGCCTCCCAATTCCATGGCAACCAGCCGAAACCAGGGCAACCTGATCACTCGCCTCCTGCAGCGCGGCAGGGAAGAGCGCATCGCCCAGGCGGCGGGCGGTCTCACTTTCACGATGGTGATGTCCATGGTGCCGATGCTGGCGGTGAGCTTCGCACTGTTCGCGCGCACGCCAGCGCTGCATGCCACCGGTGACGCGATTCGCGAGCACCTGCTGCGCGGCCTGTTGCCGGAGGGTATCGCCAAGACGGTGCTGAAGCACCTGGCGCAGTTTGCGGGCAATGCCAGTGGCCTCACGCTGGTGGGCTTTGCGCTGCTGCTGGTGTCGGCCCTGACGCTGCTGCTGAGCATGGAAAACACGCTGAATCGCATATGGCAGGTGAAGAAACCCCGCCCCGTGCTGCGCCGGTTGGCTTTGTACGCAGGCATGCTGCTCACGGGGCCGGTGCTCATCGGCGCCAGCCTGTGGGCTGCGTCTTATCTGGTGGCGGCTTCCAGCGGGCTGGTGGGCGCGCGGCCTGCCTGGGTGCCGCATGCCATTAACCTGGGGCCCGCCATTCTGAGCGCCATCGGCTTCACCTGCCTGTTCCGCTTCGTGCCGAACACCGTCGTGCGGTGGAGTCATGCGATTGCGGGCGGCCTGCTCGCGGGTATTGCCTTTGAGCTGGGCAAGTACGGCTTTGCGATTTACCTGGCCAACGTGCCCACCTACCGCACGATCTACGGCGCCTTTGCGCCGCTGCTGGCTTTTCTGGTGTGGGTGTACTACTCGTGGCTCGTCACACTGGCCGCGGCGCTGGTCAGCGCCAGCCTGCCGCGCGCCGGGGCGCAACCAGCGCGGCGGCTGTCACGGGCATAACCATGTCAGCATGGATTCACTGATTGCCGCCTCCGCCCGCGCACTGGCCGCCGGCGATGCGCTCGGTGCCCTCAAGCGCGTTGCCCTGCGCGACGA
>NZ_JBFUAZ010000327.1:0-4615 GCF_056406035.1 Polaromonas sp. P1_E1_2
GGCTTCCCGGCGTCTGTTTTCTCGCTCATCCACGCATGAAAATCCTGGTCATCGGAGCCGGCGCCTGGGGCACGGCTGTAGCCGTGAGCAGCGCCTCCCGGCACGATGTCACCCTGTGGGCGCGCGATGCTGCGCTGGCCAAAGCCTTGCAGGCCAGCCGCGTCAATACCCGCTACCTGCCTGGCGTTCCCCTGCCTGCCGGCCTGCAGCTGCAAGGCGGCGATGTACCTCTGGCAGAGGCGATTCAAGGGCAGGACCTCATCATCCTTGCAACGCCCGTCTCGGCGGCGCGCAGCATGCTGCAGTCCCTGCAGCACGCCAGCGTTCCAGTGGCCTGGCTGAGCAAAGGTTTTGAGGCGCCGCTCGACTCTGCCCCTCCTTCAGCATCATTTGGCCTGATGGTCCATGAAATACGGGCGCAAGCTGCTATCAATTTAAGAGCGGGCGTGCTCAGCGGGCCCAGCTTCGCCCTCGAAGTCGCCCGCGGCCAGCCGACCGCGCTGGTGGCCGCCAGTGAACATCCCGAAGTACGCGAAGCGCTGGTGGCCGCCTTTCACAGCGCCACCCTGCGTGTTTACGCCAATGACGATGTCGTGGGGGTAGAGGTGGGCGGCGCCGTCAAGAACGTGCTGGCCATCGCCACGGGGCTTTGCGACGGATTGCAGCTGGGGCTGAACGCCCGCGCTGCGCTGATCACCCGCGGCCTGGCCGAAATGACCCGGCTGGGTGTCGCGCTGGGCGCGCGGGCCGAAACCTTCACAGGTCTTTCGGGCCTGGGCGATCTGGTATTGACGGCCACCGGCGACCTGAGCCGCAACCGCAAGGTGGGCCTGTTGCTGGCCGAGGGCAAGACGCTGGCGCAAGCGGTGGACTCGCTGGGGCACGTGGCCGAGGGCGTGTATTGCGCCCGCACCGTGGTGCAGCGCGCGGCCGGTTTGGGCATCGAGATGCCGATTGCACAAAGCGTGGTGGCCTTGCTGGACGGCAAGCTCAGGCCGGCTGAGGCTGTGGCGGCGCTGATGGGGCGCGATCCGACTGCTGAACTGGCCTGACCACGCGATCAATTTTTCCAGTTCCCGTTTTTGCTATCGAATTAATAGCTGCTTGCGCTGGTCCCTATTGGTCTAAATCCCTAAAGCATCATTAATCCGCGAAGCAGGGGCCGACCTACTTTCGCAAATGCAGCGTCACCAGCAGCGATGCATCCTGCACGGCAGTCAGGCCGTGTTCCACGCCGCCCGCAAGCCACAGCAGCTGGCCTGCCTTCATGCGCTGGGTTTGCCCCTCTGCCGTGAAGGCCACTTCACCTTCCAGGCATTGCACGGTGATTTCGCCCTTGACCCGGTGCGAGGGCACCAGCTTGCCGGCCGGCACGATGAGGCGCATGACTTCCAGCTCATCGCTTTTGAACAGCGCGACGGTTCGGGCCTCCAGGAGCTTGCCCGCAAGCGGCTGGACGTCGATGAGTTGCCCGGAGGCGGCGTGGGGAATGGCCATGGTGAAACTCCTGCAAAGGTGGCGGCATGTGCCTGAACCAGCTGAAAGCGTTATACCCCAAGGCCCGCCTGGGCCCTAGACCACCTTGTTGTACGCCAGGAAGATGTCGTCGCGAACCCAACCCAGGGACTCATACAGCGCCTGCGCGGTGTGGTTGGTCCTGGCGGTGGTGAGGTCCAGCCGCGCAAAGCCGTGCTGTTTTGCGTGCACGTGGGCGGCCTGCATCAGCGCGCGGCCGGCGCCGCTCTTGCGTGATGCGGGCGCAACATACAGGTCATACAGCGTGTAGATGGGCTGGGCGATCACTGAGCAGAAACCGGGATACAGCTGGCAGAAGCCGGCGAGCGCGCCGGTGCCGGGCGCACCTTCCGGCTCGGCCACCAGGATGACCGATTCGCGGTTTCGCATCCGGTTGCCGATGAAGTCCAGCGCCAGCGCGGCATCGGCGGGCTGTTCGTAAAACTGGCGGTAGGCGTCAAACAGCGCAGCCACGGCAGGCTGGTCGTCCAAAGTGGCAAGGCGTACGGAAGGGGTGTTCATGTTGAGCTGTTAAAAAAGCCAAAAGATCCGCCGTCAGGTGGCGAACCGGTTTTGTTAGAGAAAAATGGCTGCAGCYCAGGCGGKKCGAGCGCAAGCAGCTATCAAAAATGGAGCAACGTGGCAGCCCGCCGGGTTGCCTCCGGCGGTGGCCGGGGTTGGCCGGGGTTTGGCCCGTGCCTAGATTTCCAGGTTGTCAATCAACCGGGTGCTGCCCAGCTTGGCCGCACCCAGCACCACCAGCGGCACATCGGCCAGCGGGCCTTGCGGTGCCAGCAGGTCGGCGCGGCGGCGCACGGTGAGGTAGTCGGGCTTCCAGCCGCGCCGGGCCAGCGCCTGCATGGCCTGCGCTTCCAGGGCTGGCAGGTCAGGCGTGCCGCTGGCGCGGGCGGCCTCGCCCAATGCGCGTATCGCTTTGGACAGCTCCACCGCTTCGGCGCGCTGGGTGGCGTTCAGGTAGCCGTTGCGTGACGACAGCGCCAGGCCGTCTTCGGCGCGCTGGGTTTCACCGGCCAGGATCTCGATCGGCAACGCAAACTGCTGCACCATGCGCCGCACCACCATCACCTGCTGGTAATCCTTCTTGCCGAAAGCCGCCACGCCCGTGGGCATGCCGGCAAACACGCAGGAAAACAGCTTGAGCACCACGGTGCTCACACCGATGAAAAAACCGGGCCTGAAGTGGCCTTCAAGGATGTCGCTCAAGTCGGTGGCCGGATGCACCTTGTAGCTTTGCGGCTCGGGGTAAAGGTGTTTTTCCAGCGGGGCAAACAGCACGTTGCAGCCGGCCTCTTTCAGGCGCTCGGCATCGGCGTCCAGCGTGGGTAGCTGTCGAAGTCTTCATGCGGCGCGAACTGCAGGCGGTTCACGAAGATGCTGGAGACGCTCACGTCGCCCAGCGGCTTGGCCTGCTTGACGAGCGCGATGTGGCCGTCGTGCAGATTGCCCATGGTGGGCACGAAGGAAGGGCGTTTGAACGGGCTGAGGGCCTCGCGCAGCTCCGGGATGGTGTGGACGATCTGCATCTTGTCTCCTGAAAGGGGCGCGTGGGGCTACCAGGCGTGGGTGGCGTTCACCGGAAAGCTGCCGTCTTTCACGGCGCGTACATAGGCTTCCATGGCGCCGCGCACACTGGCGGTCTTGTTGTCCGGGCCTTCCATGAAGTTGCGTACAAACTTCGGCATCTTGCCCAGGTTCATGCCCAGCATGTCGTGAAGCACCAGCACCTGGCCGGCAGTGCCGTTGCCCGCACCAATGCCGATGGTGGCGCAATGCGTGAGCTCCTGAGTGAGCGTGGCCGACAGGGCTGCGGGCACCATTTCCAGCACCATCATGGCGGCGCCTGCGTCCTGCAGCTCGCGCGCGTGGCGCGTCATCGCGGCAGCGGCTTCGTCTCCCTTGCCCTGCACGCGGTAGCCGCCCAGCGCGTGCACGGTTTGCGGTGTCAGCCCCAGGTGGGCGCAGACCGGGATGCCGCGCTCGACCAGAAAACGCGTCGTCTCGGCCGTCCAGCCGCCGCCTTCGAGCTTGACCATGTGGGCGCCGGCCTGCATCAGCACCGCGGCACTGCGCAGCGCCTGCTCTTTGGACTCGTGGTAACTGCCAAACGGCAAATCGCCGATCAGCCAGGCCGTGGCCTGCGAGCGGCGCAGGCCGTTGGCCACGCATTCGGTGTGGTGGCGCATGGTCTCCAGGGTCACGCCGACGGTGCTGGTCAGGCCCTGGCAGACCATGCCCAGCGAGTCGCCCACCAGGATGCATTCCACGCCCGCCGCATCGGCCACGGCGGCAAAGGTGGCGTCGTAGGCGGTCAGCATGGTGATCTTTTCGCCATGCGCCTGCATTTCGCGCAGGCGCGGCAGGCTGACCGGCTTGCGCGCAGGCGGCGTGGCAGGCGTAGACGAAGGCGGCAGCGTGCCGTAGGGCGTGACGGAAGTATTGGCAGGTGTCGTCATGGGGCAGGTCCGGAATTTAGCGAGAGTCTAACCAGCTTCGCCGTGCTTTTTTGCCGGCGGTTTAGAGAGGCCGGACAAAGGCCGGGAAACGGATGGTTTCGCGAACGAATTAGCGCACTTCGGGCGCAGACCGGCTCATGCCCAGGCGTTCCAGCAGCTTTACATCGGCGTCGGTATCGGGGTTGCCGGTGGTCAGCAGCTTGTCGCCGTAAAAAATTGAATTGGCGCCGGCCAGGAAGCACAGCGCCTGCACGCCGTCACCCATCTGCTGGCGGCCGGCCGACAGGCGCACACGTGCGGTCGGCATGGTGATGCGGGCCACGGCAATCGTGCGCACGAATTCAAACGGGTCCAGGTCGGCCTGGTTGGCCAGCGGCGTGCCTTCAATTTTCACCAGATTGTTGATGGGCACTGACTCGGGGTAGGGCGTGAGGTTGGCGAGTTCGGCCACCAGGCCGGCGCGCTGGCGGCGCGTCTCACCCATGCCGACGATGCCGCCGCAGCAGACCTTGACGCCGGCGCTGCGCACGCGCGCCAGTGTGTCCAGGCGGTCCTGGTAGTCGCGCGTGGTGATGATGTCGCCGTAAAAATCAGGCGCGCTGTCGAGGTTGTGGTTGTAGTAGTCC
>NZ_JBFUAZ010000328.1:0-4610 GCF_056406035.1 Polaromonas sp. P1_E1_2
CCTGGGGCGGCTTCAGGCGCACCTTGACGGGCGGCGGCAGCATGGCCATCACGCGAGCGTCATCGCGATTGAGCAGCATGAAGGTGCTGGCACCGAAGACCCTGGCTTTCGCCGCGACGTAGGCGTCCATGTCGCCGTGCCAGTCCAGATGGTCCTGCGTGATGTTGAGCACCACGGCGGCCGTTGGCTCAAAGCCCTGTACATCGGCGAGCTGGAAACTGGACAGCTCCAGCACCCAGACTTGCGGCAGGGTTTGCGCATCCATATGGGCCGACAGCGTGTCGAGCAGCGTCGGGCCGATGTTGCCTGCCACGGCCACCGTTTTCCCGGCGCGCTGCACCAGTTGGCCCAACAGCGAGGTCACCGTGGTTTTGCCGTTGGTTCCCGTGATGGCCAACACTTCGGGCCGGTAGCCGGTGGGCTTTTCCGGCGGCACAAGACCCAGTAATTCAGGGRTTGCAACCCTTTCGCTCGCTTCTTCAAGGGCGACTGACCCGCCCTCTGGTGTGCTGTCTGCCGCATCTGGCAGAACCTCTGTGTCGTCGGAGGCACCGGCCGGCACAGAGGTTTCACCCGCGAGCGAATCAGCTGCAGCCATCGCATCGGGCACGTCCGTTCCATCTGAGGATTCGGATGACAGCGACTCAGGCACCGGCTCCGGGAGTGCGGGAGGTGCCTCAGTTTCAGGCTCGTCTTCCACCGCCTCTGCGGCAGGGACATCGCGGAGATCGGCAAGAGCCAGGGAGAACAGATCAAGCTCACCCCCAACCGGCAAACCGATCTCGCGCACAGCCTCCACCACAGGGGCGATCACTGCAGGCGCCAGCCCCGGCGAACGGTAGACAGCACGCACGGCAGTACCTTGCACCAGCGCCGGCGTAAAAGCACCGCCGATGAACGTGACGCCCGGCAATTCCTGTCGCAACGTTGCAAGCAAGGAAGGCGCCTCGCGCGTATCGGCGACCGTGACCGAAGCGCCATGGCGCACGCACCAGCGCGCCATGGCCAGGCCGGACGCACCCAAGCCCAGGATCAACACGGTTTGGTCTTGTAAATGCCGCATGCCCGTTTACCTAAGCTTCAAGGTGGAAAGGCCGATGAGGCACAGCAGCATGGTGATGATCCAGAAACGCACAACCACCTGCGTTTCTTTCCAGCCGCTCTTTTCAAAGTGATGGTGGAGCGGCGCCATCTTGAGGATGCGGCGGCCTTCGCCGTAGCGTTTCTTGGTGTACTTGAACCAGGTCACCTGCATCATCACGGAGAGGGCTTCGACGACAAAGATGCCGCCCATGATGGCCAGCACGATTTCCTGGCGCACGATGACCGCGATGGTGCCCAGCGCGGCACCCAGCGCCAGCGCGCCCACGTCGCCCATGAAGACCTGGGCCGGGTGCGTGTTGAACCAGAGAAACGCCAGGCCGGCGCCTGCCATGGCAGAACAGAAAATGAGCAGTTCGCCGGAACCCGGAATGTGCGGAAAGAAAAGGTATTTGGAATAGACCGAGCTGCCGGTCACGTAGGCGAATACACCCAGCGCGGAGCCCACCATGACCACGGGCATGATGGCGAGGCCGTCCAGCCCGTCGGTGAAATTGACGGCATTGCTGGAACCCACGATCACGAGGTAGGTCAGGATCACAAACCCGAACACACCCAGCGGGTAGCTGATTTCCTTGACAAAAGGCACGAGCAACCCGGCCTTGGGCGGCAGGTTCACGTCAAAGCCCGACTGCACCCAGCTGAAGAACAACTCCAGCACCCTCATGTTGGAGCTTTCAGAAATGCTGAACACCAGGTAGAGCGCTGCCACCAGGCCGATAATGGACTGCCAGAGGAATTTCTCGCGCGAGCGCATGCCTTCCGGGTCCTTGAGTACGACCTTGCGCCAGTCGTCTGCCCAGCCTATGGCGCCAAAGCCCAACGTGACGATGAGGACGATCCAGACGAAACGGTTGGACAAATCGAACCACAGCAACGTGGAAATTCCGATGGACAGCAGAATCAGCACACCGCCCATGGTGGGCGTGCCGCTCTTGCTCAAATGGGTCTGCATTGCGTATTCCCGGATCGGCTGCCCGATCTTCAGCGAGATCAGCCGCCGGATCACAAAGGGGCCAGCCAGCAGACCGATCAGCAGTGCTGTGAGCGCGGCCATGACTGCACGGAACGTCAGGTACTGGAACACCCTGAAAGACCCGAATTCGGGGGAGATTGACTGGAGCCACTGGGCCAGACTAAGCAGCATGGGGCTCTTCCTTCTGATGTTGTTGATGTTGTGTTTGATCTTGCGCATTGGCCGTGATGGCCTGGACCACACGTTCCATCTTCATGAAGCGCGAACCCTTGACCAGCATGCTGCCGGTGTGGGGCAGCTCGGCCAGCACGGCGGCGGCGAGTTCGTCCATGCCGCCAAAAATCTGCGCGCCGCCAAAACCGGCCGCGGCCTGCTTTGACTGCTCGCCCAATGTGAACAATTTTTCAATGCCCAGCGCGCGCGCATGGCGCCCGGCTTCATCGTGGAACTGCGGCCCCTGGTTGCCGACCTCGCCCATGTCACCCATCACCATCAGGCGCGGGCCGGGCAGTTCGGCGAGGACCTCCAGCGCGGCGCGCATGGAGTCGGGATTGGCGTTGTAGCTGTCGTCGACCAGCGTCAACACCCGGCCTGGCAGGGCGACGGCGATGGCACGGGAACGGCCCTTGACCGGCACAAAAGCCGTGAGGCCCACGGAGATGGATGCCAGGGGAACGCCCGCCGCCAGCGCGCAGGCCGCGGCAGCCAAGGCGTTCTTGACGTTGTGCCGGCCGGCGATGTGCAGAGAGAAATCGGTGTTGCCCGCCGGGGTCGTAGCCACCACCTTCCAGCAGCCGCCCTCCCATTGCGCGGTGCCTGTGATGTCGGCGGCGCCCGAGAGCGCGAAGGTCAGTGCCTTGCGCGTGCCGACCAGTTCACGCCACAGCGAGGTGTAGTCGTCGTCGGCCGGAAAGACCGCCGTGCCGCCCGCATCCAGCGACGCGAACACCGAGCCGTTTTCGCGCGCCACCGCTTCCACCGTGGCCATGAATTCGAGATGCTCACGCTGTGCGTTATTGACCAACGCGACGGTGGGCTTGGTGAGTTCGGCCAGGTAGGCGATCTCGCCGGGGTGGTTCATGCCGAGTTCGACCACACCCACTTCATGCGCGGCCGACAGTCGCAGCAGCGTGAGCGGCACGCCGATGTCATTATTGAGATTGCCTTCGGTCGCGAAGGCCTTATCGGCCTTCCAGGCGCGCAAGATGGTCGCGATCATTTGCGTGACGGTGGTTTTCCCGTTGCTGCCCGTCACCGCCACCAGCGGGAGGCGGAACTGCGAGCGCCAACCGGCGGCCAATTGACCCAGCGCCAGGCGCGTGTCGGACACCTCCAGTCCCGGCAGGCCGGCTTGTGCCAGGCCATGATGGGCAATGGCCGCGACTGCGCCCTGCGCTTTGGCTTGTGCGAGGAAATCGTGGGCGTCGAACCGCTCGCCCTTGAGCGCCACAAAGAGGTCGCCTTCCTGCAGGCTGCGCGTGTCGGTGTTGACCCGCAAAGCCTGCACGCCGCCGTCACCCACGAGGCGAGCGGCGGGTAACCAGCCCAGGGCTTGCTGCAGGCGCATCATGGCCGGCCCTCCTGCTTGGGCGAAGCCAAGGCATCGAGCGCCGCCTGCGCATGCTCGCGGTCGGAGAAAGGGAGCTTTACACCGCCCACTTCCTGAAAACTTTCGTGGCCCTTGCCGGCCAGCAGCACCACGTCGTCGGAGCCGGCGAGGCTAAGGGCGTGCGTGATGGCAGCTGCGCGGTCGGCCTGCACATGCACGGCATCGCSATGGCTCAGGCCCAGCAGCACCTGGCAGATGATGGCCAGCGGATTTTCGCTGCGCGGATTGTCGCTGGTCACCACCACCTGGTCGGCATTTTTTTCGGCTACGGCTGCCATTAGCGGTCGCTTGGTGGTGTCGCGGTCCCCACCGCAACCGAACACGCACCAGAGCTGACCATTGCGGTGTGCCGCTGCCGGTCGCAGCGCGAGCAATACCTTTTCAAGTGCGTCGGGCGTGTGGGCGTAATCGATCACCACCAGCGGCCGACCGGGCATGGCCAACGTCTCGGTGCGGCCGGGCACGGGTAGCAGGCCGGCACAGGCCTTGACCGCATCGGCCAGCGGCACACCCATGGCGCGCAGGGCCGCGAGTACACCGAGCAGGTTGGACACGTTGTACTGGCCCACCAGTCGGGCAGCCAGCGTATGGCTTTCGGCACCCTCCGTCACCTCAAAGCTCAAGGCATCAGTGCCGTGCTCGAGCTTGCGCGCCTGCAAACGCGCCGGCTCCGCACAGGACACCGTCCAGAGGTCCAGGCCGCTCCCCGCGAGCGACTCCTTCAGTTCTGCACCCTTGGCATCGTCGATATTGATGACCGCCGCCTTCAGGCCCGGCCAGCCGAACAGCGCGGCCTTGGCCTCCCAGTAGGCTTGCATGGAAGTGTGGTAGTCGAGGTGGTCCTGCGTGAAATTGGTAAAAATTGCGACCTCAATGACGGTCGCGTCCAGGCGGTGTTCGACCACGCCGATGGAGGAGGCCTCC
>NZ_JBFUAZ010000329.1:0-4586 GCF_056406035.1 Polaromonas sp. P1_E1_2
GTGCCAGGCTGCCGACCGCGGCTGCAAAGTCGTCGTCATCGACAGCATCAACGGCTATCTCAACGCCATGCCGGATGAGCGCTTCCTTACCACGCATTTGCACGAACTGCTGACGTACCTGGGCCAGCGCGGTGTGGTAACCATCCTGGTGGGCGTTCAGCAGGGCATGCTGGGCGGCCAGATGTCCACCACGGTGGACGCCAGCTATCTGGCCGACAACGTGCTCATGCTGCGCTACTTCGAGCATGACGGCGAGGTCAAGCAGGCCGTGTCGGTGTTTAAAAAGCGAGGCAGCCTGCACGAACGCACCATCCGCGAATTTTCCATGTCCCGCAAGGGCATCCATGTGGGCGCACCCCTGCGCGGCTTCCGCGGCATTCTGACGGGGGTGCCTGTCTACATCGGCAATGATCCTGAAGTGGGTGCTGCCCGCGGAGCGAGATAGGTGGAGCGGCGAATCGTCATTTGTGCACCTACAGGGCGGGACGCGGCGCTGACTGCCAAAGTGCTCCGGTCCGTGGGTATCCACAGCATTGTGTGTGCAAACAGCGATGAGCTTATGACGCAACTCCCGCTGGGTGCCGGCGCCCTCTTGCTGGTGGAAGAGGTTGTCAGTGGTGCCGCCATGCGGCCACTGGCCGAATACGTGGCCTCACAGCCCACCTGGTCGGACATCCCCATCCTGCTTTTGACACGCAGCGGCGCCGATTCGCTGGATGTGCAGCGGGCGGTCGAGCATCTGGGTAACGTCACGCTGGTGGAGCGGCCCGTGCGCACCATTGCCCTGATTACCGCCACCCGTTCGGCCGTGCGGGCCCGCGAAAGGCAATACCAGGTGCGCGATGCCGACAAGCGCAAGGACGAGTTCCTGGCTACGCTTGCGCATGAACTGCGCAATCCGCTGGCGCCGATCCGTACGTCCATGGGAATCCTCAGGCATCTTTACCCGGATTCGGACCAGATCACGCAGCTGCGCAATGTCGTGGACCGCCAGGTGGCTCACCTGACGCGATTGGTGGATGACCTGTTGGACGTAGCCCGCATCACCAGCGGCAAGGTCACCCTGAAAAGGGGGCAGATCACACTGCAATCAGTGATCAACCATGCGGTGGAGATTTCCGGCTCCGCCATGGAAAGCAAGCAGCACCGGTTGGACGTGCAGGAGCCGGACACACCGTATCTGCTGGATGCCGATCACGCGCGCCTGGTGCAAAGCGTCGCCAACCTTCTTGTCAACGCCGCCAAGTTCACGCATCCAGGCGGGCATATCGTGCTGCGCGCGGAAGTCGAGGGGCCTGTGGTGACTTTCCGTGTCGCCGACAACGGGATCGGGCTTGAGGCATCTTCTCTGGCAAAGATCTTTGACCTGTTTGCCCAGACGCCCGTGCCTGGCGAAGCGCCGACCGGTCTGGGAATCGGTCTGAGCCTGGCCAGACAGTTTGCCGAGATGCACGGCGGCACTCTGCATGCCAGCAGTGAAGGCCTTGGTCATGGCAGTGAGTTCGTCCTGGCGCTGCCGGTGGTTCTGGAGGGCGGGCATCCTATATCGCCTGTGCAAGTGGCGGGCCCCGCCTGGTCCGGAAACGCCAAAAAAATCCTGGTGGTGGACGACAACGTGGACGCGGCCAATACCTTGGGAGCTTTGCTTGGCATGGATGGTTTTGCAGTGACAACGGCGTATGACGGTCTGGCCGCCGTTGCCGCCGCCAAGGCTCACAGGCCGGACGTTATCGTCATGGACATCGGAATGCCCGGCATGAACGGGTACGACGCAGCACGCTTGATCCGCCAGCAGCCGGCCACTGAAAATATGGTCCTTATTGCGCTCACTGGYTGGGGGCAGACAACAGACAAAGCCCTTGCCAGTCTGGCCGGGTTTAACCATCACCTGGTCAAACCGGTGGATTACGAAAGCCTGATGTCCTGCCTCGTTGCCTGATGTGGGTAAAAAGCAGCGGCCGGAATTCCGGGAATTAAAGCTCCAACCAGGGAAGTGGTGCCTGATTCGAGCTTGTCCTACACGCATTTCCTATCCCGCTGACGCATCGTGGCCAGGCGTGAACCTACAGTCAAAGCCCAGCCACTCAAAGCCTTCATTGGCGCCGCCATGTTTCTAGACAGCTTTCCCCTGCATGAACCAGAAATCCGGGCAACCCGGCCTGTGCGCGAAGTCGCCATGGAAGCGGGGAAATCCCGCAGTGCCTGGCCGTTCATCGTCACCGGCAACGGTTTTGGTGTAACGCATGCTGCCCGTGATTCCCGGGGGGGAATGCCCTCAATGTCGGCATCCGCATTTCCCGCCGCGGATCCCGGCAGCTTTGTTACGTGACGTTCAGCGACACGAAGGACACGAGATGGGCCTGAAAAAACGTATTGATCCAAAGAGTGATCGTGACCGCAAGAACGGGTCAGCCGCACAGCCTGACGCCATATCTGCCGAGGAATACGGCAGAGAGGGCACCAACAAGACCATCGCGCAGCCCAAAGCCGACAATGCGCCGTCCGAAGAATTGGGCAATACCCCGCATGTCGGGAAAAGCCCCTACACGCGCGGTTGAATCGCGGGGTTGATCTTCTGGATTAGCGAGGGGAGGGACCTCTTGGGCCCTTAACTTCGCTGCGCGAAGTGAGCCTGCGCTGAAGAACTGATACCGGGCTGTCCGCCCGGCGGCCTTACAGGCCGGCTGCAGCGCGCAGCGCAGCAGCTTTATCGGTACGTTCCCAGGTAAATTCCGGCTCGTCGCGGCCGAAGTGGCCATAGGCTGCCGTCTTTTCGTAGATGGGGCGCAGCAGGTCCAGCATCTGGATGATGCCCTTGGGGCGCAAGTCAAAGTGTTCATTGACGAGAGCCGAGAGTTTCTCGTCGGAGATCACGCCGGTGCCTTCGGTATAGACCGTGACGTTCATGGGGCGGGCTACGCCGATGGCATAAGCCACCTGGATCTGGCATTGGCGTGCCAGGCCCGCGGCCACAATATTTTTGGCCACATAACGGGCTGCGTAGGCAGCTGAGCGGTCCACCTTGCTGGGGTCTTTGCCGCTGAACGCGCCGCCGCCGTGCGGGCAGGCGCCGCCGTAGGTGTCGACGATGATCTTGCGGCCGGTCAGGCCGCAGTCGCCCTGCGGGCCGCCGATGACGAAGCGGCCGGTCGGGTTGATCAGGTACTTGGTGTCCTTGAGCCACTCTTTGGGCAGCACGGGCTTGATGATCTCTTCAATGATGGCTTCGGTGAACGAGGCCTTCATCTTGTGGGCAGTTTCGCTCTGGTCGGGGCTGTGCTGGGTCGACAGCACCACGGTGTCGATGCTGTGCGGCTTGCCGTCCACATAGCGCATGGTGACCTGGCTCTTGGCGTCGGGGCGCAGGAAAGGCAGGCGGCCGTCCTTGCGCAGCTGGGCCTGGCGCTCGACGAGGCGGTGTGCGTAGTAAATCGGCGCGGGCATCAGATCGGGCGTTTCGTCGCAGGCGTAGCCGAACATGAGGCCCTGGTCGCCGGCGCCGATGTTCAGGTGGTCGTCACTGGCATGGTCTACGCCCTGGGCGATGTCGTTGGACTGCTTGTCATAGCAAACCATGACGGCGCAACCCTTGTAGTCGATGCCGTACTCGGTGTTGTCGTAGCCGATGCGCTTGATGGTGTCGCGCGCGACCTGGATGTAGTCGACATGCGCGTTGGTGGTGATCTCGCCGGCCAGCACGACGAGGCCGGTGTTGGTCAGGGTTTCGGCGGCGACGCGGCTGCGTGGGTCCTGCTTGAAAATTGCGTCGAGGATCGCGTCGGAAATCTGGTCGGCGACCTTGTCGGGATGGCCTTCAGAGACGGATTCGGATGTAAAGAGAAAATCGTTCGCCATTGCGTACACTCCATGAAGTTTGTCGGCGCGTTGCCGGCTGGAATGCCTCGGCGAACGCTTTAGCAGTTTGGTTTAATGTCGCCCTGCAAGTAGTTCAGTAACTCGGCGACAGACTGCATTATATGACGGCTGGTTTTTGGCCGGCGTAACCTTTCGATACCCCTTTCACCTGATTCATGCCCTGGTTGTTTCGCTTCTTTTCCCTCTGGCCGCTGGCCGCCCTGCATGCGCTGGGCGGCATGCTGGGCTGGCTGGTGTGGGGCTTGAGTCCGCGCTACCGCGCCCAGTTCAGGGCACATGTGGCGCAGGCCGGACTGCCGTTCGCGGTCGCCCGCCCGGCGATTGCCGAGGCTGGGCGCTTTATTGCCGAACTACCCAAGCTGTGGATGCGGCCGGCTTCGGAGTCCTGCCTGGGTAATGTCCGCATCGAAGGCCAGGTGCATGCGGAGCAGGCCTTCGCCGAAGGCCGCGGGGTGATTTTTTTTGGTCCCCATTGCGGCAGCTTCGAGCTGGGCCCGCAAGCGCTGGCCGAGCTGTATGGGCCCATTACCGCGATTTACCGGCCCGCGCGCAAGGCCTGGCTGGCCCGGCTGGAACGCCTGGCGCGTGACCGGGCCAATCTCACCGTCGTGCCCGCTTCCTTAAGCGGCATCCGCCTCATGCATAAAACCCTCAAAGCCAATCAGGCCGTGGCTTTGCTGACGGACCAGGTGCCGCCCGAAGGCCTGGGC
>NZ_JBFUAZ010000330.1:0-4582 GCF_056406035.1 Polaromonas sp. P1_E1_2
CGGGGGCCGCGGGACTGGCTTTGCCAGACCGCAGGCGCCGCCCCCTGAGGGGGGAACAGGCTACACGAAGTGAGGCTGGACGGGGGTGGGCTTATTCCTCGTTCGTGTTTCCGGCTTCGGCAGCGGCAGCTTTCAGGGCGTCACTGGGGTCTGCACCACCTCCCTGCGCGCCGCCACCGTCACCTGAAGCGCCAAGGCTCGCGATGTTCCGCAGCGCACTCAGGTAGGCGTCGCTTGCCGGGCTGCCGCCCGGCAATACCGGCACCAGCGTTGCTACAGGGTTGATGGTCAGTGCGCCGTCCAGGTACGTCAGCGCATAGTTGCCGGCGCTGTAGCCGCCAGGCGTGATGGCGTAGCTGCCTGCGGTGCTGGCACCCTGTGAATTGCCGCCGTAAGTCAGCGTGCCGCCCAACACGGCGGCTGTTTCACCGGCCACAAAACCGCTGTAGCTCACACCGTTGCCGCCGGCATAGGCTGCGGCGCCGACAGTTCTGCTGTCGTTGTTGGCGGTAACGCTCAGGCTGGCCTTGGCAATGTCGGCGGTGCTGCTGGCCGTGGTGTTCAGCAGGTTGTAGTTGCCTCCATCGATGCMGCCGGCGCCGATACCGGTGACGTTGACGGTCTTGCCCGTGCCCGCGTTCTGGTCCGCAAACAGCGCGCTGCCGCTGAAGCTGACGACATCCCCACTCAGAACGCCGCTGCTGGCCAACGTGCTGCTGCTGGCGGTGGTGCCGTCATAGGTTTTGTTGGCGGTCGTGGCGTTGACGGTGATGCCGAGCTGGGCAATGTTGGCGGTCGTGGTAACGGGCGCGGCCGCGAGCTGATAGTTGCTGGCCAAACCACCTGCCCCGTTGGCCAGGCTGTAGGTGGCCGTTACGGTTTTCCCCGTGGCGGCATTCTTGTCGGCAAAGCTCGCGCCGGTGGAGTTCAAGGTCAGGGCTTCACCGCTGACCAGGCCGCTCAGGGCTCCTGCGTTGCTCAGTGTGGCCGTCGCGTTGCCATCATAGGTTTTGTTGTTGGCTGCCACGCCGGTCACGGTGAGCGTGGCCTTGTCGATGTTGGCCGTTGCCGTGACAGGCGCCGCCGCCAGCTGATAGTTGCCGGCCAGCCCGCCCGCGCCGTTGGCCAGGCTGTAGGTAGCCGTCGCGGTTTTGCCTGTGCCGGCATTCGCGTCAGCGAAGCTCGCGCCCGTGGAGCTCAAGGTCAATGCCTCGCCGCTGACCAGGCCCGTCAGCGTGCCGATGTTGCTCAGGGTTGCCGCGGTGCTGCCGTTGTAGGTCTTGTTGTCAGCCACCATGCCGGTGACAGTCAGCGTGGCCTTGCCGATGTCGGCCGTCGCCGTGACGGGAGCCGCAGCCAGCTGGTAGTTGCTGGCGAGCCCCCCTGCCCCGTTGGCCAGGCTGTAGGTGGCCGTGACGGTTTTGCCGGCGGCTGCGTTGGCATCACTGAAGCTGGCGCCCGTGGAGCTCAGGGTCAGTGCCTCGCTGTAGGCCAGCCCCGCGAGGGTGCCTATGTTGCCCAAGGCCGCTGTCGCGGTGCCATCGTAGGTCTTGTTATTGGCCGCCATGCCGGTCACGGTCAGCGTGGCTTTGTCCACCGTCAGCGTGCCGTTGGTATAGGCGATGCCGTAACCCAGGGCCGCCGCCAGCGTGCCCTGCGTGATGGCGTGTGTACCTGCGGATGCTGAGAAGCCGGTCGGCGCGGCAAGCAAGCCGGCCAGCGCGCTGCCTGCCGTGTCGCCCGCCACCAGGCCGGAGTTCAGGGTATAGCTCAGCGCCGGATCGGTTGCGCCGTAGACCTTGGTCTTGTTGTCGCCGCTCACGTTCAGAACCGGCGTGACGCTGTAGACCATGCGGTTGCCGCTGAGCGAGGTCATGGACGCATCGGTGGGAGCATTGGCGGCGTAGGTACGGCTGAAAGCGTTGCCGGTGGAGGCAAAGCCGCCAAAGGTGTTGGCCGTCGGGTCGGTCGAATACACCAGGAAGCGGCCCGCGCCCGGGTTCAGCGGCGTGGCGCCGGCGTTGTTGATGAAGTTGCGCCCGGCGGCCAGCACCAGCGAATCATTGGCGGCACTGCCGGAAGTCACGGTGTTGTTCAGCGTGATGTCACCCGCAGCGCCGGTGGCGCGCACCAGCACCTTGCCGCTGGCAGTCAACCCTGCCGTGTTGACGGTGCCGACGGCCAGCGCGCCGGCCTGCGAGTAGTCGACGCTGCCGGTATTGCCTGCCAGCGTGGTCACCGCGTTGCCTGCATTGTTCAGCGTATGGCTGCCGGTGCCCAGCAGTTCCAGGCCCGTGGCAGTGATCGCCGCGCTCTGTGTGCTGGTACCGGCGGTGTTCAGCGTGAGTTCGCTGGCCGTCAGCGCGCCGTTGATGGCGATGTTGCCGCCGGTCGCGATCAGCTTGAGCTTGTCCTGGCTGTTGCCGAACGCGCCGCCCACCGTGATGCCGGCATTCGAAGCCAGGCTGACCGTTTGGGCGGAACCCGCATTGGTGCTCGCGCTGAAGTTGCTGGTGTCGATGGCATTGGCGGCGGTGATGCTGATGTCACCGGCTGCGCCCGTGGTACTCAGCACCTGCGCACCGCTCACGTTGGTGCCCAGCGTGATGCCGTTTTGTGAGGAAGCAGTCAGCGACGTCCCGCTGACGTTGTTCGCCGCGCCGTTGGCGTCGGTGATGGCACCGGCTGCGGCGCTGAGGCTGACCGAGTTGCTTGACACCGTCTTGACCGCCAGGCTACCGGCAGTGGCCGTGACATTGACGCTGCCCGCCGCGAAGATGTTTTCCAGCGTGCCGCCGTTGGCCAGGCTCAGGTTGATTTGCGAGGCGCCGCCTGCCGCCACCGCACTGACGGACGCAGCGGAAATACCCACCGCGCCGGCGGGGCTGGTGCCCACACTGCCTGCGCCGCCGTCGAGGTAAACCGAGCCGCCCGCAGAATTGCTGATGTGCGGGGCCGCACCGCTGGCCACAATGCCCTGCGAGCCTTTGATGCGCACCGCCGCTGTGCCGGCGGCAGTACCCGTGGCCGTGCCGCTGCTGGTGATGCCGCTTGACGCCAGCGTGACCGTGCCGATGTTGTCGACGTCGATGCGGCCAGCGCCGGTATTGGTGAGGGACGTGAGTGTGGTGTTGATGCCGTTGCGCAGCACGATATCGCCCGCGCCGCTGTTGTCGACATTAAAGGCGCCGATCTGGTTGGCAGCCAGGTTGAGATTGGCGCCACCTGCACCGCTGCCGGTGAAGCTGCTGGCCACAATGGCCTGGGTCTGCGCGATGGCGCCGTTCAGGTTGGTGAGCGCGGTGGGGTTGCCGCCCGAGTTGATGCCGGCGTACCCGTCAACCGTGCCAACCGTGAGCGGCGCAGCCTTGCTGCTGGTAACGGCGAATGCGCCGGTGATAGAGCGCCCGCTGATTTCGTCGATCTGGTTGCCGGCGTTGGTCAGGGTCACGGAGGAACCTACCGCGTTGAGCTTGCCCACACTGATTGCTCCCGTCTGGCTGATGCTGCCGGCATTGAGCAGGCTGATGACCGGCAAAGGCCCTGGCGCAGCCGTGATGGGGCCAGCGATCTCAATACCGCCTGTGCTCGTCAGGGTGCCAATCTGCAACACACCGGCCGTGATTAAGCCCAACTCAGAGGCCGCCAAATTCAGTGTCATGGCTTCAATACCCCCCACACCTGACTCGAGCTTGATCTCCCGGTTGGAGGTAAAAGGTGCAATCACCACCCGGCCGGCCCCTGCATTGACCGCACTGAGAATCTCGACCCGGTTGCCAATAATCTGGATTTCGCCGCCACTGCTGGCGACCGTCGTACCGCCGAGATAGACATCACGGGCAGCCACAGGCGCTGGCGCAGGCACGCCGGAGCCACGCAAGACGATGTTCGCGCCATTGGAGTTGATGGTGCCGCCCTCCATGCGTAAAGCGCTGTTGCCTGAAGCGGAGTTGGCACTCATGGCGCCAGTAATATCTATTGCGCCTGTAGAGCTGATGATGGGGCTGGCACCGGGGCTGGAGGCGACGATGGATGTGCCAATGACGTTGGTGGCAGTCGTCGAAGAGTTGACGGTGCCCACAATGGTCAAACCACCCGTGCCGGCGAGCAGCTCTGCTGCCCCATCGATCAATATACCGGTGCCCGAGGAACCGCCCACGGTCGCCGTACCGGTGAGCGTGATTTTCTTGCTGGCGCCGGACTGCACCTTGCCGCTGACATGCAGGCCCGTTCCGGCAAAGATGGATGGATTGTTCAGCGTGCCGGTGAACGCAATGTCTCCACCTGTGCTAGAGACCTCCGCCCCGCCAGCCAACTGCAAACCCTCGCTGGTGGCCAGTGAACTGGTGCCGACCCGGCCCGTGATGCTGATGTTGCCGGCCCCGGTAACTTTCGCGCCCGAATCCAGGCGCACGCCGCGTGAAACCTGCGCCAAACCGGACGGCACGCCCGCGTTGCCCGAAATGGTGATCGTTCCGTTGCCTGCGGTGATGTTGGAATTGGTAATGACCACGCCGCCCGCCGAGCCGCCGGTGGCGCTGGCGCCGCCGCTCGTCAAGTCGCCGTTGATGGTGATGTTGCC
>NZ_JBFUAZ010000331.1:0-4573 GCF_056406035.1 Polaromonas sp. P1_E1_2
AGCCAGGGGTGTTACGCGGCAGTCAGCGCGGGAAAGGGTTGCGTGACTACACTCAACCCAAGCTGGCAAGAACCCTGCCAGCGCTTGACACATGCAAACGGAACTGAAATGGACTTTTTTCTCCTGGTGACCTTTGTCGCCATCGGCACCTACCTCCTGAAAGCCAGGGAAGAACGCCAACGCATAGCGCTGCTGGGCAGCCATCTGGGCAATTACCAGATTGAAAAACTCATGGAAATCCTGGCCGACGGCTACCTGCGGGCACTCGGCGAAAAAGAACCCGAGCGCCGCGAACAGATCTGGCAACAACTGGCCAACTCCGAAGCGCAACTGGCCGTACAGTTCAGCAAATTTGCGACGGAGTTTGCCAGGGTGCCTGAACCCGAGGCCCGCGTCAGCCGGCTGCCCATCAGCTTTCCCTTTGCGACCCTGATCCTGCCGGCCATGAGCTTCGACATGCGCATTGCGCTGGCGATTCACGCCGCCGGTATTGCGCGCGTGGCCCAAAACGCGGCCGGGCTCAGCCCCAAGGCCAAGGCCTTCACGATGTCAGCCGAACTCTTCCTGATGCAGCACACTTGCCACTGGTTTTGCAAATCAAAAGCCATCGCCTCAGCCCGCGTGCTGGTGCGTCACAAGACGCCGCATGCGCAACTGGTGGAGTCGGTGTCGCCGGAGACGCGTGAGGCTTATAGCGTGCTGATCAGCGGCGGCAGATAAATAAGCGTGTGAGGCACTTTCACGCACGACGCCTCACGGTCTTGCAACCATGGCTTTCACTTCCTCGCTGAGGCGAAGAACCTCCGGGCTTGTTGTCACCCCGACAGATATCGCGTCCAGGCCGTCGACCATCGTGCATTTGAAAGTCGCATCCGCCTGTTTGTTGCATTCCATGACACCACGAGACTTGCCATCCACCTTGAAACGCGCAGGATGAAAGATGTAGGTGAGATCCGAGGGATCTTTTGGATAGACGGTGCGATCCAGAAGATCGTCCGGAAATTTCTTCTCGGTCATTTCCCTGATGAGATAGGCCATCCGGGCCCCAAGTTGCGGGATCGCCTGTTTGGTTTCCTTGTTGTGCGCCCCGTGCAGGCCAATCATGGTTTTCGCCAGAGGAGTGCCGTCGCTGTAATAGCGGTGTACCCCTCCGAGAAAAACAAGGCCGCATGCGGACTCGCATTTTCCTGAGACTGCAGTGTCGAGGCCTGCATCCCGAATGCGCCTTGCAAGTTCTTGCCCATTCCAGAGATCTCCCCCGGGGCTGTTGTGCAGCAAAACGAGTTTCACTTGATTCGTGGCAAGCTGATCCTTAAGCTGGGCAACGTCGCCGCCAACAACCGGTCCGGACATGATCAGTGTTTCGCCAATGAGATTGAAGTCCATGGCCAGGGCCGGCGTGACGGCGAGCTGGAACGCGACCAGGACGAGCCATCTTCTATGGTGAAACGGCATTTGTGGCGCCTTAAAGGTTTGCCAAGCCACTCAGCGACGGGCAAACACTATTCATCAAGAAAATCCCCTCGGTAAAAGCTCCAGGCAGTTCCGTCGTGAAGATAGAAGTACCCATCGGCACAAAAATCTTTGCCGGGGAAAAATTCGCGATACGCCTTGGGAACGAGCCGTGACAGCTGCGCGTCCGTGAGTTCGTCGAACTGTTCAGGCGTAATTGGTTGACCGACTCTGAGTTTGGGAGATTCCATGGGTGAACCGGGTAGTTGGAGGCGTATGGATGATGAGCGTCATTGTGCGGTGAAATCCTGCCCTTGGCTCTGGCGCAGAAGGTGCGGAAACCTCGGAAGCAGAAAATCGACCCAAAGAGCCAGGTCAGCCACCGCGTAATACGGCAGCCAGACATCGACATCCGGCTTCCATGCGTCAGGATTCACTTTCTGAAGATCAGCGATTCTCTTGCGCCACATCTCGCCCTGATAGCCCGGAAGTTTTGCCCATTCGTGTACTGGATCCGATGCCGCGGGCTCTGGAATGCGTTTCGACAGCTCCGCTGCGATGGAAAAGCCGAGCTCTATATCAGCTGCACTCAGGGTACGCAGCACGCGGGCATTTGGCCCACTGCAGAGTGACGATTCCGCAGACTCCTGATGAACCAGATTCAGTGTGAATGAACTTCCCGAGAGTTGGCCTCCCCAGGAACTGACCTGAAACCACAGACACCAATAACCCGGCCCGGCAGGTCGAATAAACGCACAGGAGTAACCGGGCCGCCGCTTCCAGCCGTTGGCCGTAAACCACGGACTGAGCGCGCGCTTCAGCGCAGCGTGTACGACCTTACTTGTTGCATAAATGGTCATCATGACGCCTGACGTTTGAGATGAGAGCCAGGTGGCATCAGGAGAGCCATTGAATGGCCAGCATCACAAAGAGCAATAACCAGACCGTTGAGCTCAACACAGCTGTAAGCCAGTTTGTCCATTTAATGCTCCCCGGGTACATGCGGCCCAGAACGACAGGGCTTGACGCTGCGTCGTAGAGCGACCAGCCACCTATGGCGGTAAAAACGGCCAGGCCCCACAGGCTTCCTTTTGATGCCGAACTGAAAGAAACCGCCGCAATGGTTGTGGCCAGGGCGAACCAGACAACGCTGATCCAGAGGAATCCTCTGGCCATGTCACCTTTTTCCGCCGGCGCCATCGAAGGCTCGACTGTCTCTACAGCTGCGAGCAATTCCGGCAAAGGTTGCCTGGAACGTAGCGACGCAAGAAGCAATACGGCCTGAACGCCAGACCACGCGAGAAAAATGAACAGGGCTTGAGTTGTTGATGGCATATGCGAAGAACTTAAGGTTTGTGTACCCACCCGAAGCAAGGCTCAGGCCTGTGATGCGAGCAGACCGAGGTCATTAGAGAAAAAACTTGAAGCGCGTTAAAGCTCATCTTCTTCCCATACCGCAGGGTCATCGGCCCATTCCAGCAGTAACCCGGCCCTCGATGCAAGCATGGGGGCGAGCTCTTCCATGTTCTCTCCCGTACCAATGACAAACGTTGGGTGGCGCTCCCCACGCGCCATGCATCGAGCCGCGTCCTGCCAGAGTGAAGCGATGGCATGTACCGCCTCCCGCGGAGTTCCAGCCTTGCTTGAGGAAACATAGTCGTTCGGCATATCGCCAGAGATAGCCCACCAGCCCACTGAACCAGGGCTCTCAAGGCTTTCGACGGTCCAAATTGAGACATAGGGGGCAAGGTGCCACGCAGGCTCTAAGCCGATTCGGCCATGCACCAAGCCTTCGCGTTGCAAGTATTCGGATACTTCAGCACGGCGCTCTGCACACCACTGGGCTTCAACTTCGGGGTTGTCGTAATCGGGCATTGTTAGGGCCTAACATTTGAGCTGAGTGGACTGTAGCAGCAGGCCGCGCGGAACCGGAACTAACAGCGCGGTGTCACGTGGCCTGCTGTTGCGGTCCGCTCAGATGATGGGTTACTCCCGGCGAGATACCCTAAGGTTGCAGGAACGCTTGCTCCCAGCGGGAACCAATGCGGGAATAGGTCGTGCGCGCATGCAGGCGGCTCTCTTTGAACTCCAGGAACTCAATGTGCTCCGCCTGGAGCCTGAATCCGCCCCAGTTCGCGGGGCGAGGGATTGGCTTGCCATCGTACGCAGCTACGGCGCGTCCGTATTGATCCGAAAGCGACTCGAGGCTTGCGAGCGGGCGGCTCTGCTGAAATGTCGCTGTGGCAATTTGGGCATCCCGCAGACGGCCAGCCCAATGTACTTCGGCCTCCTGTTCCGGTATTACCGTACAAACGCCTTTGATGCGTACTTGCGTGGCGATATGCTCCCACCACAGCGTAATGCCGGTCTTGGGGTTGCGAGCGATGTCCAGGGCCTTGCCAGAGTCCAAATGCGTGCAAAAGACGAAACCCGTCTCTTCCGCTTCCTTCAAATCGACAAATCGCGAACTAGGGTATCCATCCGCATCGATGGTGGAAACACAAACAGCGTTCCTGTGTTTGGACGACCCACGGCTCCTGGCGTCGAGCCATACAGTTTTGAAACGCTCAATKGGACTGCGCATATTTTCTCTTGACGTCTAAGGTTTGAGATGAGCGGCTCGACCCGGCATGCCGGGGTGCGCCCTCTTGATGGAAGGGTCAGGCATTGATGCGGCCACCTTGGCACTCACTGCACTGGCATCCATCGCTCAGCGGTCCATTTGAGTACGGTGGTTGGCGAAAGAGGATTGGATGATTTTGCAGCGGTGTCTTTGGAGAGCGCCCGAAGCGCATCTATTGCTGACGGAGTGGATTCCGATATGTACAAGACCATATCCGTTGTTGGCAGAGCTATAACAAGGAGACCTTGCTGAGCATTTGCAAGAGATGCCCACTGAGAAAGAATGGCGACGCGGCCGACCTCATACACACTACCTGGAATAGCTCCAATCTGCCCGTTTCCGACGGGCTTCGCACTGTCAGCGAGAGGTTTCAGTGTGGCTTGCAGATTCTCACCACCAAGTTCAAATAGCTGATTCTGTGATATGTTGAGCTTTCTCAGGTCGCGATCATCAAGCGGTCTCACCGCGCGCGGCGTATCGAGCACGGCTACCGATACC
>NZ_JBFUAZ010000332.1:0-4470 GCF_056406035.1 Polaromonas sp. P1_E1_2
CCCCAGGCGCCGCCCCCTTGAGGGGGGAACAGGCTACACGCAGTGAGCCTGGACGGGGGTGGTTTAAAAGCTCTGCGGGCGCAGAGTTTCGCGCAGCGTCTGCGCTTTATCTGCGTCGAACTGGCCTTCAACCCGCGCCAGCACTTCACCCTGGCGGTTGACCACCACGGCGTAGACCTGGTCGGTGCCGTTGAGGCCGGCCGCACGCACAAAACTGGCTCGGTCGGTGAACACCGGCACCAGCCTGGCGCGCTCGGTATCTGCGGTGTAGTGCTTGAGCAACCTGTTTTCGACGGCGCTGCGCCCCGTCGGTGTGCCGGGGTCATTGACGATCGGCATGCGCATCCACGCGATGGACGAGTCGTTACGCAGGTTCAGCCCCTGGATCCAGCTCTCGGCCTGGACATGCTGGCCGCGCTGGAAGGTGATCAGTGCAAGGGTGCGGTCAGAGGGCAAGCCATCCGGCACGTTGACCGGCTGGCGCAGCAGTGTTTGCGCCATGAAAGCCGGCATGTGCCCCATGACGCTGGCCTCATTGGGTGATGCGAACGCAAACGCAAACGCAAGGCCGACGGCAAGCAGCCAGGCGCCAAGATAGGACACGTTGCTTTTCATGGTGCTCTCCCCAATGCGGGTGCGGTGCAGGAAGTCCTGCATGAACCCTTCATGCAAGATACATGCAAGCCGAACAGTGCGCAAACCAACAATTGGAACAAAGTGTTATCACTTTCGTGCTGACCCTTGGGTTCCGCGTTGCCGGTCGTGGTTGGGTTACGCGATGCGCAGGAAGTTCAAAAAAATGCCGCCGCCGTGTGCGCTGCGGCGCTACGACTTTAGTCACCAGCGGCACGTGGGCACCACGCCCATAAGAGGACGACTGAGTGCTTGAGTGCTATTGGCCGACGCGGATCAGCAAGTCGGGTAAAAACCCGTCCTGTTCATGCTTGCGCGCATAACCCAGCGGGTTCGCCACTACGCGGCAGCCGCGGCTGATGTAATTAATTACGCAATGCAGGTGCCCGTGCAGCCATAGGTCGGCCAGCGGCAGCAGGTCATCCAGCGTATTGCAAAAGCCCGCCGTACCCGGCACCAGGCCATAGCGCGGGTCGGCGCTCAGCAGGCTGGGGGCGAAATGCGTCACGGCCACAGTAGGCCCTTCAAATGGTACGGCCAGTGCCTGCCGCAACCAGGCCTGGCTTTTGAGGCCCTCTTCGCGCAGGTCGGCCGCCAGCAGTGGCTGGCCATCGCGAAAGGAATGGTTTTTTCCGAGATAAAAGTTGGCTGCGCGGAATGCTTTTTCGCGCGCTTTCAGTTGCTCGCCCGGCGTGATGTCCGATGCCTGGGCCTGGCCTGCGCTCAGGGCGTCAAAGTCGGTCCACAGCGTGCTGCCCACAAAACGCACACCCTGCAGCACCACGGTTTCACGTTCAAGCCAGACCATGCCCAGGCGCTCGCAGGTTTCGCGCAGCCGCACATGGGTTTCATCAAAGTCCAGGCCGTCGTATTCGTGGTTGCCCGGGACAAACAGCACCGGCGTCGGCCAGTCCGCACCGCCTTGGGCCAGAGGCAAGGGCGAAAACTGCCCCAGGCCGAAGTCGGCAATGCCCCTCTCGCCCAGCAGCGAGCCCTGCTGATAGGAGCCAATGTCGCCGGCCAGTACCAGCAGGTCGGCGCCGGGTACGGGCACGGCCTTGAAGTCGGGGTTGCTCTCGAGATGCAGGTCGGACAGGAGCTGGATGTTCACCCCGCCGATTGTGCGGGAAGACGGGGCCGGTTCCGGGTGGCGGGCTTTTTCGCTTGCGTCGCCCAGTGTCCGTGCGCTAGATTGCGCAGGCATGAAACAGGAACCAGGGAGCCACCGGTGACACCTATCCAGAACACAGCCGTCGCGCAGGCCTTCGCGGCCTACCCGCCACTGCTGCGGCGCAAGCTGATGGCCCTGCGCCAATTGATTCTGGACACGGCATTGGACACACCCGGCGTCGGCGATCTGGAGGAAACACTCAAGTGGGGCGAGCCGGCCTACCTCACGTCAGCCAGCAAAAGCGGCAGCACCATCCGACTGGGGCCGGTCAGATCCAGTCCAGCGCAGTACGCCCTGTACTTCAACTGCAACACCACGCTGGTGGACACCTTCCGCACCTTGTTTCCCCGCGAGCTGCGCTACGAGGGCAATCGGGCCATCGTGCTCGATGCGGCTGATCCACTGCCGAGGGATGCCTTGTCGTTCTGCATTCAGGCGGCGCTGACCTACCACCGGAAAAAAGGCCCCTGAAACGGCAAAACCGCCGGCGCCGGGCGGGGGGTGTCAGGCCAACGGCGCCAGCAGGCGCACGGTGAATGTCGTGCCTTGCCCGGGCCGGCTGGTGACTTCAATCTGCCCCTGATGCAGGTCAACGCATTCCTTCACGATGTGCAGGCCGATGCCGGTGCCGGAAATATTGCCGACATTGGTGCCGCGGTGAAAGCTGCCGAACAGGCGCGGCAGGTCGGCTTCCGGGATGCCGATGCCGTGGTCGCTGATGCGCAGGTGAATCTGGTCGCCCACGCCGCGAACGGCAAACTGCACCGGCGTGTCCGGGTCCGAATATTTCAGCGCATTGCCCAGCAGGTTGACCACGATGTGCCGCAGCAACTGCTGGTCCGCCGTGCGCGGCGCGTCCAGGCCGTCGCAGGTCAGCGACACGCGCGCGGCCTGCGGGTTGCCGCGCTCAAGCTCACCCATCACCTGCACCAGCCAGTCGGGCACGGCCAGCGGCGCGGCTTCGAACTGGAACTTGCCCAGCTCCAGGCGGCTGGTCAGCAGCACCTGCTCGACCATGCTGTTCATGCGGGCCACCGCCGTCTTGATCTGCCCCAGCAGCTCCCGGCGTTCGCTGGCCGGAAAGCTGGCCCCGTAGGCATCCAGCAGCTCCACAGACGACAGGATGGCGGCCAGCGGCGTGCGGAACTCGTGCGATGTCACGGCGACAAACCGTGACTTCAGCTCCGACAGCTCGCGCTCGTGCGCCAGCGCCTTGCGCATGTCTTCCTCCGCCTGGCGCTTGCGCGTGACATCGGTCAGGAAGTTGAGCGTGGCGGGCGCGCCCTGCCATTCAAACATCACCGCGCTGATCTCAAGCCAGCGTATGGCGCTGCGGCTGTGCTGCACGCGAAACTGGTAGTAGTTCTCCACCGGCTCGCCGCGCAGGCGCTTCATGTGATTGCTCAGCACCTTCTCGCGGTCGTCGGGGTGGATGAATTCGATAAAGGGCAGGGACTTGGCGGTTTCCTCGTCCAGCGAGGTCAGCTCCAGTGCCTTGGGGTTGGCATACAGGATGCGCCCGGCCGCCGTGACAAGAATGCCCTCGCTGACGTTTTCCACCACCGCGCGGTACTTGGCCTCGGAGTCGGTGCGCCGGCCGATCTCCACACGCAATTGCTTGGAAGTGTCGAGCTGCCAGGTGATGTTGTTGGCCAGGTGGATGACGCGCAGCAACTGCCCCGAAGGGCTGTGCATGGGCAGCGCGCGCTGGCTCAGCCGGGCATTGCCGCCCTGGGGCCGGATGACCCTGTACTCTTCGCTGCGCTTCAGGGGGCTGGTTTGCAGGCTCAGCACCCGCTCGCGGTCTATTGGGTCCACATGCTCCAGCCATTGCCACGGCCGGTCTGCCAGGGTGTCGGCCGACAGGCCCCAGAACGCCTCGAACGCCGGGTTGGTATAGGTGATGCGGCCAGTTTGCGGGTCCCAGGACCAGAGCATCGCGTCAATATTCGAGGCGATCTGCCGCAGCAGCGCCAGCGCCCCGTCCGGCGATGAAGCAGGGGTCTCAGCCGTGGGCAGGGAAGAGGGATTTGGGGGATGGGCCACAGCCCAAGCATAGCCGCCGGCTCCGTGAAGTTTTCCCCGGAAATCACGTAGAAATGACCTGCATGTGCCGCCGCGGAGCACGGCATGCATTTTTTGCATGGGTTTGGGGCCCGGTTAGGCTTGAAACCCTAGGGAAAACCCTTATTCTTCATTCACCGCAACTTTTTCACCCCATGAAGGTGACCCTGACATGTACAGCCTGATTTCCCAGATCGCCCGTTTCCTGCCCGCCGCAACCCGCGTGGCCCCTGTGAACGGTGTGGCCCACAACCTGATGGAACGCGCCGAAGCACGCGCCGGCCGCAATCCGCTGCAGGCCCAGGAACTGCGCAGCGCCGCCTACGCTTACCTCAGCGTGGTTCGCTGAGCCCCCACGCTTCCCCGCTTCGAGCCTGCGGCGCGCTGCCCCTTTCCTCACGTATGGGGCCGGCCGCCTTGCGGCTGGCAACGCCAGACCGCGGCTTCAGCTGGTAAAGACGAGGCCTTGTTCGGACGGATGCGGTCAGAGCTTGACCCCTGCTCCTTTGACGGCGGGCGACAGTACGGCCACCTGCTCCCTGACGAAGCCGGTGAACGCCGCCGGGCTCATGGGCTGGGTGGTGATGCCCAACTCCAGCACA
>NZ_JBFUAZ010000333.1:0-4557 GCF_056406035.1 Polaromonas sp. P1_E1_2
AAACAGCTGCCGATGGTGCACGGCAGGCGTCGGCGTTGTGGCCACCAGAGCGGCCACTGCGGTGGCCGACAGCAACGAACCGATAGCCGCCGTTGAAAGCCGCCGCGCCGGTGTGGCAACGGCGGCGATTTTTTCGGTCAGCACCCAGGCCAGCACACATCCTGCCATGAGGCCCCCCACGTGGGCGGCGTTATCGATACCCTGCTTGCTGAAACCCTGAACGAGCGCATACGCCAGAAACACGCCCTGACTGGTCATCACGTTCTTGCTGGTAACGCCGGGTATTTGCCCGCGATGCTGGCGCACCGCCACCAGCAGCGCCCCCAGGACACCAAACACCGCACCGGAAGCACCGACGGAAACGGATTGCTGGGCAGAAAAATGCAGGCTGAGCGCACTGCCGGTGAGCGCACTGGCCAGGTAGATCAACAGGAACTGAAAGTTGCCGTGAAGCCGGTTGAGTTGGACCCCGCCCTGCCACAAGCCCAGCATGTTCAACGCGAGGTGCAGAAAGCCGCCGTGCAGAAAGGTGGCTGTCAACAGACGCCAATACTGGCGGTCTTCCACCACGGACGCCRCCRAATTGGCGCCCCAGGCCAAAAGCTCCGACGGCAAGGGTTTGAACGCGCTGATTCCGGCACCGAGATTCGCCAGCCAGACAGCGACGTTCACGCCGACCACCAGGTAAAGCGCCCAAGTCACAGGCGTGAGCTCCTTCAGGCGGGCGTCGAAATTTTCCACGGCCTTGAGTTCAGCGGTCCGCTGCTCCATCGCCTGCATAAAGCCCCGCCCGCCGTAGGTAGCAAAGGCCTGCATCGCGGCCATGATCGCGTCGGGGTGGTCTTTGGTCCGTACGCTGTTCAAGAGAATGCAAAGCCGCTTTTTACGGCTGCCCCACCACCATTTGTCTTTCACATGAGGTGCGAGCGACACGTTGATCGACGTGTGGCCCTGCGCAGACTGCGACTCGATATCTGACACCTCAGCCCACGCGATGGTCCTGTTTTTCAGTACGGCGGCGCTGATGCCTTCGGGGCCCACCCGCAAGGCCGGACGTCCGCCGACAAGCTGCCGCCCAAAAAGCCAGACGAACCACAGCAGGCCGCCCAGGCTGGCCAGTCGCCATCCGGGAAAACCGGAAAACGGGACAAACACAAGCATCAAGGCCGGAATGACGGCCAGGAATGAAAAGAGGATCGTCAGGGTTCCCGTGGTGCTGCGCCACGATGAGGGAAACTCACGCACATATTCAGGCGCATCAGGTGCGCCTGCCAGCAAGGCCGACGGAACAGTATCCGGAAATTCCATGCTCCCCTCCTGCCCTTGCCACCTGGCGGGCCGGTTCATTGTTTATTTGCCGGCGCCAAAGAAGTCTTGCCCTTGCTGCGGCGGCGCCACGCCCAGGTGGCGGTAGGCCGCCAGCGTGGCGATGCGCCCGCGCGGCGTGCGCTGCAAATAGCCTTGCTGGATCAAATAGGGCTCGATCACGTCTTCAATCGTGTCGCGCTCTTCACCAATGCTGGCCGCGATGTTGTCCAGGCCGACCGGGCCGCCATCAAAGCGGTGGATCACGGCTTCGAGTAACTTGCGGTCCATCACGTCAAAGCCCTGCGGGTCTACGTCGAGCATGGCAAGCGCCTTGTTGGCGATGTCCAGCGAGATGTGGCCGGTGCCCTTCACGTCGGCATAGTCGCGCACGCGGCGCAGCAGGCGGTTGGCAATGCGCGGCGTACCGCGTGAACGGCGGGCAATTTCAAAACCGCCTTCTTCGTCCATGGGCGCATTGAGCAACTTGGCGCTGCGCCGCACGATGCGTGCGAGTTCGTCGGGTGTATAAAACTCCAGCCTCGCGACGATGCCGAAGCGGTCGCGCAGCGGGTTGGTCAGCATGCCGGCGCGCGTGGTGGCACCCACCAGCGTGAAGGGCTGCAGGTCGAGCTTGATGCTGCGCGCCGCCGGGCCTTCGCCGATCATGATGTCGATCTGGTAGTCCTCGAGCGCGGGGTAGAGGATTTCTTCTACCACCGGGCTCAGGCGGTGAATTTCGTCAATGAAGAGGACGTCGTTCTTTTCAAGGTTGGTCAGCAGCGCCGCCAGGTCCTTGGGTTTTTCCAGCACCGGTCCGGAGGTCTGCCGCAGGTTCACGCCCAGCTCATGCGCAATGATGTGCGACAGCGTGGTCTTGCCCAGGCCGGGCGGGCCGAACAGCAGCACGTGGTCCAGCGCCTCGCTGCGCTTTTTGGCCGCACCAATGAAGATTTCAAGCTGGTCGCGCACCTTGGTCTGGCCGACGTACTCGTCAAACAGTTTGGGGCGCAACGCGCGCTCGATCGCCTCCTCGCCGGGTGAGGCCGGCGCGGCCGACATCACGCGCTTGGCGGGCGGGAAGTCGCCGGGAGCGAAATCGTCGGTTTGTATGCTCATACTGGGTTACCGGCCTATTTCGCCAGCGCCTTCAACGCCAGCTTGATGCCGTCACTCACGCCGATATCTTTGGGCAATGCCTTCAGTGCCAGTGCGGCGTCGCGGTCGCTATAGCCCAGCGCCACCAGGGCCTGCAGGATGTCGGACTGGGCATCGTTGGCGACGCTGACCTGGATACCGATGTCGGCGCCCAGTTTGCCCTTGAGTTCCAGCAACAGGCGTTCGGCGGTCTTTTTGCCGATGCCGGGCACCTTGATGATGCGGCCGGCTTCCTGCTGGGTGACGGCTTGCGACAGCTCTTCAACGCTCATGCCGCTGAGCACGCTGAGCGCGGTGCGTGGGCCTACGCCGGAAATCTTGATGAGCTGGCGGAAGGCGGCGCGTTCGGTGGCGCTGCCGAAACCGTAGAGGATTTGTGCGTCTTCGCGCACCACAAAGTGTGTCAGCAGGCTGACTTTTTCGCCCAGGCCGGGCAGGTTGTAGAAGGTGCTCATGGGCACCAGCACCTCATAGCCGACGCCGTTGCAGTCCACCAGGATTTCCGGGGGATTTTTTTCGGCCAGCTGGCCAGAGAGTCTTCCAATCATGGGCAAATCTTATCAGTCAGACGCAGGCGCCTGTTTGGGCGGACAATTGTGTTTTTCCGCCTTTAACCGCCGTTTTCCAGGAAAACCACCGCCTTGATTCTTCGTCACACCTTCACGCCGCCGAACAATACCCGCATGGGCCACCTGTGCGGACCCATGGACAGCCACATCCGCACCATCGAAGTGGCGCTGGATGTCACGATTGCGCACCGTTTCGAGCAGTTCAAGATCGACGGCACCAAGGTGAAGGCCAACCAGGCGCTGGAAGTGCTGCAGGCTTTGTACGAAATTGCCCAGCGGCCCATAGAGCCCGAAACCGTGCAGCTGATGCTGGCCGGCGACACCGCGCTCAGCATCGCGCCCGACGGCGCCATGGCGCTGTCGACCCGCCGCGCCGACCTGCGCGCCCGCACCACCAACCAGGGCACCTACCTGGAAAACATTGCCACCCACGACATCACTTTCGGTATCGGCCCCGCCGGCACCGGCAAGACCTACCTCGCCGTGGCTTGCGCGGTGGATGCATTGGAGCGCAGCACGGTGCAACGCATTGTGCTGACCCGCCCGGCGGTCGAGGCCGGCGAGCGCCTGGGTTTTTTGCCGGGTGACCTGAGCCAGAAGGTGGACCCTTACCTGCGTCCGCTGTATGACGCGCTGCATGAGCTGATGGGCTTTGAGCGCGTGCAAAAGGCCTTTGAGCGCCAGCAGATCGAGATCGCGCCGCTGGCCTTCATGCGCGGCCGCACGCTGAACCACGCCTTCGTCATCCTCGATGAAGCGCAAAACACCACGCCCGAGCAGATGAAGATGTTTTTGACCCGCATCGGCTTTGGCAGCAAGGCCGTGGTGACGGGCGATATCAGCCAGGTGGACTTGCCGCGCACGCAGCTCAGCGGCCTGGTAGACGCGGAGCGCGTGCTCAAGCGCGTCAAAGGCATTGCGATCACGCGCCTGACCAGCGCCGACGTGGTGCGCCATCCGCTGGTGGCCCGCATTGTGGATGCATACGACAAGACGCGGCCCGGTATTGCGGCAGAAATTGCTGCAGATTCGATAGCTGCTCCCGCGCGCCGCACAAGCGCCAGGAGCCGAAATGGCTCTTAAAAACCTGAGCCTGTCCTTGCAGTTTGGCGACCTGAAGGACGCCGCCCGTCACCGCGCCGCCCTGCCGCGCCACAGCGTGGCCCGCTGGATCCGCCACGCGCTGGCGCACGACGGCGAGATCACCGTACGCATTGTGGATGCCGAGGAAGGCCAGGCGCTGAACCGCGATTACCGCCAGCGCGACTACGCTACCAATGTGCTGACCTTCGACTACACGCAGGAGCCCGTGGTCACGGCCGATCTGGTGTTGTGCGCGCCGGTGGTGGCCAAAGAGGCGAAAGAGAACAAAAAGACGCTGCAGGCCCACTACGCCCATCTGCTGGTGCACGGCACGCTGCACGCGCAAGGCTGGGACCATGAGACTGGTGAAGAGGACGCCGAGGCGATGGAAGCGGAGGAAATTCGCATCCTGGCCGGGCTGGGTTTCAAGAACCCTTATCGC
>NZ_JBFUAZ010000334.1:0-4541 GCF_056406035.1 Polaromonas sp. P1_E1_2
GTATTCCGACAGCGGCTGGCTCTTGATATATCCGGTGTGGGAAAGCGTCACCACCATGTCGGTGGGGGTGATCAGGTCTTCGGTACTGAGATCAAACGAGCTGTGCTCGATCTGGCTACGGCGGGCGCCGAGCTTTGTCTGGCCGAATTCCAGCTTGATAGCCGACAGTTCCTCGCCAATGATGATGGAAACCCGTTCTGGTTTTGCCAGGATGTCGAGCAAGTCATCGATCTCAGCCATGACTTCCTTGTACTCSGCCACGATCTTGTCCTGCTCCAGGCCGGTCAGGCGTTGCAGGCGCATCTGCAGGATTTCCTGTGCCTGCGTTTCCGAGAGGCGGTACAGCCCGTCGTTGCCCATGCCAAACATTTTCTCGAGGCCATCGGGGCGGTAGTCATCGGCGTTGACCACGCCGCCATCGGCACGCGTGCGGGTCAGCATTTCGCGCACCAGGCTGCTGTCCCAGGGGCGCAGCATCAGCTCTGCCTTGGCGACGGGAGGCGTGGGGGCGTTGCGGATGATGGCGATGAAGTCGTCAATATTGGCCAGGGCCACTGCCAGGCCTTCCAGCACGTGTCCGCGTTCGCGCGCCTTGCGCAGCGTGAACACGGTGCGGCGCGTCACGACTTCACGGCGGTGCGACAGGAAGACCTGGATCAGGTCCTTCAGGTTGCAAAGCTTGGGCTGGCCGTTGACCAGTGCCACCATATTGATGCCGAAGGTGTCCTGCAGCTGGGTCTGCTTGTACAGGTTGTTCAGCACTACTTCGGGCACTTCGCCGCGCTTGAGTTCAATCACCAGGCGCATGCCCGACTTGTCGCTCTCGTCCTGGATATGGCTGATGCCTTCGATTTTCTTCTCATGCACCAGCTCGGCCATGCGCTCCTGAAGCGTCTTTTTATTGACCTGGTAGGGGAGCTCGTCGACGATGATCGACTGGCGCTGGCCCTTGTCGATGTCCTCGAAATGGCACTTGGCACGCATGACCACCTTGCCGCGGCCGGTGCGGTAGCCGTCCTTGACGCCGTTGATGCCGTAAATAATGCCGCCCGTGGGAAAGTCAGGTGCGGGCACGATCTCCATCAACTCATCAATGGAGGCCCCCGGGTTTTTCAGCATGTGAAGGCAGGCATCGACCACTTCGTTGAGGTTGTGAGGTGGAATGTTGGTTGCCATGCCCACCGCAATGCCACCTGATCCGTTGACCAGCAGGTTCGGCAAACGCGTAGGCATGACCAACGGTTCCTGCTCGCTGCCGTCGTAGTTGGGGCCGAAATCGACGGTTTCCTTGTCAAGGTCGGCCAGCAGTTCGTGGGCGATTTTTGACAGGCGGATTTCGGTGTACCGCATGGCCGCAGCGTTGTCGCCGTCGACAGAGCCGAAATTCCCCTGGCCGTCAACCAGCAGGTGGCGCAAGGAAAAGTCCTGGGCCATCCGCACAATGGTGTCGTAGACTGACTGGTCGCCGTGCGGATGGTACTTGCCGATCACATCGCCGACGATACGCGCTGACTTTTTGTAAGGGCGGTTCCAGTCGTTGTTCAGCTCGTGCATGGCAAAAAGCACGCGCCGGTGTACCGGCTTGAGGCCATCCCTTGCATCAGGCAGGGCCCGCCCAACGATCACGCTCATTGCGTAATCGAGGTAGCTTCGCCGCATTTCCTCTTCAAGACTGATGGGCAGGGTTTCTTTTGCGAACTGGGTCATGAGCGGCCTGGTTGGGATTTCGAGATTCTTGAAGGAAACCGCTGATTTTAAGGCCGGAGTTTAAAGCGATGGCCTGTGGCGGGACAGCAACAAATGCTGAAGAATCTTAAGTCTGTGTCAGACGAAGCCGATAGCGTGCTTGAAGGTTCAGACAGGTGTGGCACAATCGATGTAACGCTTTGAGTGATGGTCACTCACGGCGTGTAAATTACTAATCGCAGCCAGTCTGCGGCTTTTCTCTAGAGGAGAACCATGAAGAAACTCAACAAAGTGGCAATGTTGTTTGCTTCCGCAGCGCTTGTTACCGCCGCTGGTGCACAAACTATCGACAACTGGAAAAACGGTTCCAACGAACTGGTCTGGAAAAACGGTACCAACGAACTGTGCTGGCGTGACGCCAACTGGACGCCTGCTACTGCAGCGCCTGGTTGCGACGGCGCAATTGCCCCTGCGATGGCTCCTGCTGCTCCTCCGGTTGTTGGTCAAACTGCGACGCCTACTCCTACTCCTACCCCGCCTCCTCCTGCCGCGACGAAAGTTACCTACGCTGCTGACGCTTTCTTTGACTTCAACAAGTCAGTGATCAAGCCAGAAGGCAAAGCCAAGCTGGATGACCTGGTCGGCAAGATCAAGGACATCAACCTGGAAGTCATCATTGCCGTGGGTCACACCGACTCCGTGGGTAGCGATGCTTACAACCAGAAGCTGTCGGTTCGCCGTTCGGAAGCCGTCAAGGCATATCTCGTGTCCAAGGGCATCGAGAAAAACCGCGTCTACACTGAAGGCAAGGGCGAGAAACAGCCAGTTGCTGACAACAAGACCGCCGAAGGCCGCGCGAAGAATCGCCGCGTGGAAATCGAAGTGGTTGGCACCCGCGCCAACAAGTAATCCTCTGGGATCGCTTAAAAACCGCGCTACGGCGCGGTTTTTTTATGCCTCAACGATAATGCGTCATGTCTATCAGCGATAACTTCGACCCTGCCGAACTGGCGAAATTCTCGGACCTGGCCCACCGCTGGTGGGACACCGAGAGTGAATTTCGCCCCTTGCACCAGATCAATCCGCTCCGTTTGGGCTGGATTGAGAGCCTGGTTCCGCTCAAAGGGCTGCGTGTGCTCGACGTCGGCTGCGGCGGCGGCATTTTGGCCGACTCGATGGCACGCCGCGGCGCCGATGTCCTGGGCATTGATCTGGCGACCAAAGCGCTGAAAGTCGCCCAGCTTCACGCACTGGAGGCCCAGACCGAAGGTGTCCAATACCGTGAAATTAGCGCCGAAGCGCTGGCCGCCGAGCAGCCTGGCCGTTTTGATGTCGTCACCTGCATGGAAATGCTGGAGCACGTGCCCGACCCGTCTTCCATCGTCAAGGCCTGTGCCGCGCTGGTCAAGCCTGGCGGGTATGTGTTTTTTTCGACCATCAATCGCAATGCCAAGGCCTTTCTGTTTGCCATCGTTGGGGCGGAATACGTACTGAATATGCTGCCACGCGGCACCCACGAGTACGCCAAACTGATCAAACCCAGTGAGCTGGCCGGGTACTGCCGCGCCTCCGGTCTTTCGCTTGAGCAAACCCGGGGCATGGAATACAACCCCCTGACACGTCACTATTGGCTCAGTGCTGACACCAGCGTGAATTACCTGCTGGCCACGCAAAAGAGCTGAGTTTCGCTTTTACCTATATTCCCGCTACATGTTCCAAGACACCGATGCCGTGCTGTTCGACCTCGACGGCACCCTGATTGACAGTGCCCCTGATCTGGGCGCTGCGGCCGACAAAATGCGCACGGACCGTGGCCTGGAATCGCTGCCCCTTGCGCTTTACCGTCCCATGGCCGGCGCGGGTGCGCGCGGCATGATTGCCGTGGCCTTTGGGTTGGCGCCAGAAGACGCCGGCTTTGGTGAGCTCCGGGAGGAGTTTTTCAGCAACTACGAATCGCGCATGACCGAAAACACCTCCGTATTTGAGGGTGTGGTGGATCTGATCGCCCGCATCGACCAGATGGGCCTCAAATGGGGCGTGGTGACCAACAAGTCCGCCCGCTTCACCATTCCGCTGACCAAGGCCATGCCTTTGTTCAATACAGCGAAAACCATCATCAGTGGCGACACCACACCGCATGCCAAACCCCATCCGGCCCCCTTGCTGGAAGCGGCGCGCCAGCTCGAGCTCGCGCCCGGGCGCTGCATTTATGTCGGTGATGACGAGCGCGACATCCTCGCAGGACGGGCTGCGGGCATGCCCACGGTGGCCGCGGCCTACGGCTACCTCGGCAAAACCGCCGATACCGGGGACTGGAAAGCCGACGCCACCATCACTGCGCCCGGCGCGCTCTTGAATTTGCTGCGAATGGCGTAAACTAGGCCTCCTGGGGCTGCATTGGTTTCGACGTGGGTTCGGACGCGGTGTGGTGCATGTCGAGCTGAGTGTGCTCGTAAAACTGATTCAAACAAACTAACTGCAAACGACGAACGTTTCGCACTCGCTGCTTAATTGCCAGTGAGCTTTACAACAGCAGGCCGATGGGCTGGGCAAGGGGTGTTTAGCGCAAGTTAAATGCTCCCGGCTGTAAAGATAATTTCATCGGCTGGCTCTGGGCTGGGTACCTTAACCCGGGGCAAGAAAATAGGGTGCTGGCGTCCTGTGTAGCGTGCGACTGCGCGACACAGGTGGCGAGACTCAAATCAGACCGCTAAACATGTAGATCTGCCCGAACAAGGCTTGCGGACGGGGGTTCAAATCCCCCCAGCTCCACCATATATCAATCTGGCGTAGTCCAGAGAAGTCCAAAAAGACCGGTTTTCTCCTCTAAAGCCGGTCTTTTTTTGTCTGTACTC
>NZ_JBFUAZ010000335.1:0-4535 GCF_056406035.1 Polaromonas sp. P1_E1_2
GTCCGGCACATCGGCGGCAATCGACACGATGTCGATGGCGCCTTCCTTGACGCCCCACCAGGAAGCCGCGTTGCCGGTCCACTTGCCTTCAAGCGCCTCACCCACGGACTTCACGTAATACGGGCCCCAGTTGATGATGGCAGATGCCAGGTGGGCCTTGGGGCCGTAGGCGGTCATGTCCGAATCCCAGCCGAAAGCGCGTTTGCCCATTTTTTCGGCGGTCTGCAGCACGGCGGACGAATCAGTGTTCTGGAACAGCACGTCGGCGCCGCCGTTGATGAGCGCCGTGGCCGCCTCGGTTTCCTTGGGTGGGTTGAACCATTCATTGACCCACACCACCTTGGTCTTGACCTTGGGGTTGACCGACTGCGCGCCCAGCGTGAAGCTGTTGATGTTGCGCACCACCTCAGGAATCGGCACCGAACCGACCACGCCCAGCGTGCCGGTCTTGCTCATCTTGCCGGCGATCACGCCGGCCATGTAGGCACCTTCGTAGGTGCGGCTGTCATAGGTGCGCATGTTCTCGGCCTGCTTGTAGCCGGTGGCGTGCTCGAACTTCACGTCCTTGGTGTCGCCCGCCACCTTGAGCATGGGCTCCATGTAGCCGAAAGTGGTGCCGAAGATCAGCTTGTTGCCCTGGGCCGCCATGTCGCGGATCACGCGCTCGGCGTCGGCCGACTCGGGCACTTTTTCGACGAAGCTGGTGACGACCTTGTCGCCATAGGCTTTCTCCACGGCCTTGCGGCCRTTGTCGTGCGCGAAGGTCCAGCCGCCGTCGCCCACCGGGCCGACATAGGCAAATGCGATTTTCAGGGGCTCGACCTTGGCAGGTGCGGCGGCCGCCGGCGCGGGCGCGGCAGGCGCCGCTGCCGGCTCTTCCTTCTTGCCGCAGCCCATCAAGGCTGCGGCAGCCACGGCCGACAGGGCCGCCAGCTTGAGCAGGGAACGTTTTTGCAGGTCAGTCATGTGAACTCGCTTTCGTTTTTAGGAAATGACATTGAAATGAAAAGTGAAACGGGAAGGCGAAAAAAAAGCAATTATGCGGCGGATCGACCTTAAAACACCATCAGGCCCCCGGGTAAAACGGCTTGCCGATGGAACTGGGCATGTTGACGCGAATCCACAGCGGGTTGCGCGAGATCAGGACTAGCACCACGATGGTGGACAGGTAGGGCAGCATGCTCAGGAACTGTGTGGGCATATTGACGCCCAGGCTCTGCAGGTGAAACTGCAGCATGGTCACGCCACCGAACAGGTAAGCTCCAAGCAACACCCGTGCCGGGCGCCAGGTAGCAAAGGTGGTGAGCGCCAGCGCGATCCAGCCCTTGCCGGCGATCATGCCCTCCACCCACAGCGGCGTGTAGACCACCGACACATAGGCGCCCGCGAGCCCGCACAGCGCGCCGCCGGCCACCACGGCCGCCAGCCGGATGCGCCGCACCGGGTAGCCCAGCGCATGCGCCGACTCAGGGCTTTCACCCACCGAGCGCAACACCAGGCCGGCGCGCGTGCGGTACAAAAACCAGATCAACCCGGCCGTCAGCGCCATCGCGATGTAAACCATGGGGTGCTGGCGGAACAGCGCCGGACCCACCAGGGGGATGTCGGCCAGGAAAGGAATCGGGTACTGCGACTGTTCGGGCAACTTCTCTTGCACATACTTGATACCAGCAAAGGCCGAAAAACCCGCGCCGAACAGGCTGAGCGCCAGGCCTGTGGCGTACTGGTTGGTGTTGAGCCAGATCACCAGCACACCGAAAACCGCGGCCAGGAACGCGCCTGCCGCCATGCCGGCCGCAAAGCCCAGCCAGCTGTTGCCGGTGTGCACCACGGTGGCAAAGCCGGCAATGGCGGCGCACAGCATCATGCCTTCGGCGCCCAGATTGACGATGCCGGCCTTCTCGTTGATCAGCAGGCCGAGCGCGGCAATGGCCAGCACGGTTCCCGCGCTGAGTGTGGCGGCGATGAGCAATGCGGTGGAGTCCATCAGCCGGCTCCTTTCACAAGGTCGGTGGAAGGAGGCGTGGCCACCGGCACGGGGATGGGCCTGGCCAGCCTGAGTCTGTAGGCGATCAAGGTATCGCAAGCCAGCAGGCTGAAAAGCAGCAAGCCCTGGAACACGCCGGTGATGGACTTGGGCAGCCCCAGGCGCGACTGCGCGAGCTCGCCGCCAATGTAGAACATGCTCATCAGGATGGCCGAGAACACCACGCCCACCGGGTGCAGCCGTCCGACGAAAGCGACGATGATGGCCGCAAAGCCGTAACCGGCCGGCACATAGGGCGTGAGCTGGCCAATGGGGCCGGCCACCTCCAGCGCGCCGGCCAGGCCTGCCGCGGCGCCCGATGTCAGCAGCGCCAGCCACAACGCGCGGCGCGACGAGAAGCCGGCGTAGCGCGCAGCAGCGGGCGCCAGGCCGCTGACTTCATGCCGGAAACCCGCGTGTGTGCGGAACATGAACAGCCACAGCCCCGCCACGCCCAGCAGTGCGAGCACGATGCCGATGTTCACGCGCGAGCCCTGCATCAGCCGCGGAATCTGCGTCACGGCCTCAAAAGTCCTGGTTTGCGGAAAGTTGTAGCCGTTGGGATCTTTCCAGGGACCGAAGACGAGGTAGTTCAGCACCATCTCCGCCACATAGACCAGCATCAGGCTGACCAGGATTTCATTGGCATTGAAGCGGTCTCGCAGCAAGGCGGTGATGCCGGCCCACACCATGCCGCCCGCAAGGCCTGCCAGCAGGATGACCGGAACGATCCAGGGACCGGTGGTTTTTTCAGCCAGCAGCGCCACGCCGCCTGCGGCGATCGCACCCATGACGAACTGGCCTTCGGCGCCAATGTTCCAGACATTGGAGCGAAAACACACCGCGAGACCCAGCGCGATGATGAGCAGCGGCGTGGCCTTGACCAGCAGTTCGCCGATGGCATAAGGCGACTTGATGGGTTCCCAGAAAAACACCTGCAGGCCCTTGACCGGGTCTTTACCCAGCGCCACAAAGAGCGCCACACCGATCAGCACGGTGATCAGCAGGGCCAGCACCGGAGAGGCATAGCTCCAGAAGGAAGACGGCTGGGGACGGATTTCGAGCTTCATGCCGAGGCCTCCGCCGTGGTTTGTGTTGTTTCTGTTGGGTGCGTGCCGGGCGCCCAGAGCCCGCTCATCCACTGCCCCACCAGTTCCACCGTGGCGTCGGCGCGAGGCAGCGAAGGCGAGAGCTGACCCTTGGCCATCACATAGAGCCGATCGCAGATGTCGAACAGTTCCTCGAGTTCTTCGCTCACCACCAGCACCGCGCAGCCGGCATCGCGCAACTTGAGCAGCTCGCCGCGTATCTGGGTGGCCGCACCCACGTCAACCCCCCAGGTCGGCTGCGAGACGATCAGGAGTTCAGGCCGGGCATCAATCTCGCGGCCCATGATGAATTTTTGCAGGTTGCCGCCCGAAAGGGATTTGGCCACTGCCTGCGGCCCGCCGGACTTGACCTTGTACTCGGCAATGATGCGGGCGGCCTGCGCCTGCAACGCGCCGCGGTCGAGCCAGCCGCTTTTGCCGACGGCCTCCTTGCGCGTGAGCAAGAGGTTGCGCGCCAGCGAAAGCGACGGTACGGCGCCGCGGCCCAGGCGTTCTTCAGGCACAAAGTGCAGGCCCAGTGCGCGCCGGCCACCCGGCCCGAGCTTGCCCACCGGCTGGCCTTTCACCGCCACCGCATCGGCCGCGGCGCGGGTGTCTTCGCCCGACAGCGCATAGAGCAGTTCCTTCTGGCCGTTGCCCGACACCCCGGCGATGCCGACCACCTCGCCGGACCGCACTTGCAGCGCGACCTGGTGCAGGTCAACGCCGAACTGCTCTTCTTTGGGCAAGTCGAGCTGTTTCACCTCTAACACCACGGCACCGGTGCGCACCGCCCGGTGTTCCAGCGCGGGCGGCTCGGCGCCAATCATCAAGCGGCTCAGCGAGGCATTGGATTCCTGCCGCGGATCGCAAAAGCCGGAAACCTTGCCGCCGCGCAGCACCGTGCAGGCGGTGCACAGCGCGCGGATTTCATGCAGCTTGTGGCTGATGTACAAAATACTGCAGCCCTGCGCCGCCAGCGTCCGCAGCGTGACAAACAGGTTCTCGACCGCCTGGGGCGTCAGCACCGAGGTGGGCTCGTCCAGGATCAGCAGCCGTGGATGCGTAAGCAACGCCCTGACAATCTCCACCCGCTGGCGCTCGCCCACGCTCAGGGTGTGCACGGGACGTGTCGGGTCCAGCTGCAGGCCATAGGCTTGCGTCGTCTGCATGATGCGCTGCGAGACTTCCGCCAGCGTGAGGTGCTTGTCCAGCCCCAACCAGACGTTTTCGGCCACCGTCAATGTGTCGAACAGGCTGAAGTGTTGAAACACCATGCTGATGCCCAGCGCCCGCGCCTCGTGCGGGTTGCGCACCACGACCGGTTTGCCGTCCATCGCCACGCTGCCGGCGTCGGGCTTGACCGAGCCGTAAATGATCTTCATCAGTGTGGATTTGCCCGCGCCGTTTTCACCCAGCAC
>NZ_JBFUAZ010000336.1:0-4513 GCF_056406035.1 Polaromonas sp. P1_E1_2
CCTATATATTGCGCCTCCACGAATATGCAAGCCAGCAGAGCATCCGTTTCGATATCTTTAAAGCGGACCCGGTCGGCTCTCCGAACAGCGGCCTGTTTCGCTTCCATTTCAAGATCACCGCTCCTTACAAGGAAATGCTTGATTTTCTGGTCAACTCGCCTGTGCTCAGCGAAGCGCTGGTTGAGCGAATCAGTTTTGTAAAAAGCAACGCCGCATCCGTCACCGTGGAGGGCTGGGTCTATCTCGGCGACCTGGTGCTGGAGCAGGCGCAGGCCGTTGAATACCGCCAACAACTCGCCAAAGCAAGGCAAAGCGCCTTGGGCGCCAAGAACCCATTCACCGGCACAGACAGCGCCCAAGGCACGCGTGAACCGCTCGAGTCCGCATTGCTGGTGGACCTGGCCGTGGCGGGTGTTTTTGGCCAAGGAAGTGAGAAGTTTGCGCTGGTGATGCACAAAAAAACGCCTCCCCAACTCTACAGGGTGCGGGTCGGAAACTATCTCGGGCCCGAGCGCGGGAAGATCATCTCCATTACAGACAAGGAAATTGTGATCGTCGAGCAGGTTCAAGACGCGGAAGGCAAAAAAACCGAGCGTCGCTCCGCCCTCCCCGTCCCCGCTCTTGGCAAGCCGCCCTGGGCGCAATAGCAGCGGTCAGGTTCAATACGACAATCGGTCTTCATGGCCCCGCAAAACTCCGCGCAACGATTGACAACCGCGCGAACCGGCGGGCCCACCGTGCCTTGGCGCGACATGCTCCCGGCCGACCACGCCGGCGCCTACGCCATCCAGGACGCCACGCTCGCGGCCATTGGCCCCGTCGCCGGCTGGAAGGTAGGCGCCAAAGGCCCGCACGCCGAACCGCGTTGCGCTCCGCTTCCCGCATCAGGCATCCATGCGTCCGGCGTCACGCTCACAGGCCCCGCCTGGCGATGGCGCTGTGTCGAGCTTGAAGTCGCCTTCCGGCTTGGCCGCGACCTGGACCCCAAAGGCAGGCTGCTTGCACCCGCTGAACTGGCCGAAGCCTTTGACGCCGTGCAGCCGGCTATCGAGGTGGTGGAAAGCCGCTTGCTTGATGGCCAGACGGCCGACCCGCTGGCCCAGTTGGCCGACTTGCAATGCCACGGCGCCCTGGTGCTGGGCAGCCCGTCAGCTTTTGCGCCCGCTCGGCTGGACTTACGCACGGTAGAGGCATCACTAGACTTCGGCACAGCATCAGCAGCCCACACGCACGGCGGCAACCCGGCGCAAGACGTCTGGCGCCTGCTGTCGTGGCTTGCACGGCACTGCGCCCGGCGCGGCCAGCCGCTTCGCGCGGGCCAGATCGTGACCACCGGGTCCTGTACCGGCCTGCTGACCGCACCCCTGGACGAGACGGTGCGTGGTGAAATAGCGAGCGTCGGCGCGGTGGAGCTGCGTTTTGAACGCTAGGCGCAGGTAGCCAGTAACGCCAGTCAACCAGTAAGAGGTACCCCGTGAACTCATCCATTGCCCATGCCGAACTTATCGCCACTTTTAGAAGGACGGAAGCAGAGGCTGCCCACAAGTCCGGATTAATCAAGGCGGCTGCAGCCAAAGGCCCCAAGGCGATCCAGATGGCCGTCGAGACAGCAGACAAGGCAGCAAAACGCCGGGATGCGTACGCGAAAAAGCTCGCGGCGCTAGGGGTGGAGCTCAAGGTCTGAGCAATATCCGGCGCCCTCCCCGCGAAGGACAAGGGTTGGTTGCGGATAATCGGGATTTGGAGAGAAACCCGATGCAAACAGACGCACCAGAAGACGCACTGGACGAAGCACCCGACGACGAACCGGAGCCGATCGAGGAATACGTCCCCGGCGTCGCCAACGGCCGGCATTACATGGCCAGGCTGTGCCACCTCCCTGACGGTCCCTGGTACATCGATGTCGTACACGTTGAATCGCTGCCGCCCCTGCACGACAGCGACAGGACCTGGCCCACGCGTGCTGAAGCCGTTGAGGCGGCAGACAAGCTGGTTTCCAATCTGGCGCATTGACGGAAGACCCGGCGCCCCTCCTGGCGCGCAAACGTAACGGCGCGTTAGTGCCCTTGTAGCCCGGGCAAGCACCTCCATTTGAAACTCAGCAGCCCGCCGGGCCTGCATCTGCACCCAAGGAGCTTTCATGTTCAAACGTCTGACCCTGCTTTGGGTTGTGATACGCGGCGATGCCCGGCGGCTGTGGACTGCCCTGCGCCATCCCGAAGCGCCCGTTTGGCTGAAATGGGGTACAGCAGCGATTGCGCTCTACCTGTTCTCCCCCATTGATTTCATCCCCGACTTCCTGCCGGTCATCGGAATTGCTGACGATCTCGTGCTGGTTCCGCTGGCGATCCGGTGGCTGCTCAACCGCCTGCCGCCCGGGATCGCCGATCCGGCGCCGAAGCGTTCGGCCTGAGCACTGGCGATGCTGTAATGGGCATCCCAAGCCAGTTCGCCATTTCAGCTCGCCCTTTCTATTGATGCCCACACGCCCCGTTTCACTGAACATTCCGCTCCCTTCGGGCGGCACCACCTCCGGCCTGCTGCAAAAACCTGCCAGCGCCAAGGCGTGCTATGTGTTCGCCCACGGCGCAGGCGCAGGCATGAACCACGCCTTTATGGAGGCGATTGCTCAGGGCCTCGTGGAACGCGGCATCGCCAGCTTGCGCTTCAATTTTCTGTTCATGGAACAAGGCTCGAAACGATCGGACTCTCCCACCGTTGCCCATGCGGCGATCCGGGCGGCAGTTGCTGAAGCGGCGCGGCAAATGCCTGATGTGCTGCTGTTTGCCGGTGGCAGGTCCTACGGTGGTCGCATGAGCACGCAGGCGCAGGCGGCTGAGCCATTGCCCGGACTGAAGGGCCTTGTGCTGGTGGGCTTTCCATTGCACCCAGCCGGCAAGCCTTCAACCGAACGCGCCGCGCACCTGGACGGCGTGAAGTTACCGATGCTTTTTCTGCAAGGCACGCGCGACGGCCTCGCTGATCTGGACTTGATCACCCAGACCACGGCAAGCCTGGGCAAAAGGGCAAGCCTGCACATCGTGGATGGCGCCGACCACGCCTTCCATGTGCTGGTGCGTTCAGGCCGCACCGATGCGCAGGTGCGCGAGGAATTGCTGGACACCATGGCCACGTGGATGACGAAGCACCCGCGTGCAGCGTGATCATCAGCGCCCTGATGTACCGGGAGAGCCGCTTTGCGCTCTGTATGGTGTGTGAGGCAAGACAAATACCCGCTTAAACCTGACCGCCGCTAGGCATGGCTGCTGACAGGCGATGCGCCTTATGCCCCCCCAGACTGGCCTGACTACGAAAGCCCGTCATGCCGTTCGATACCCCTTCCTCTCTTCGCCCTGTAACCCCACAGCTTTCCCGGCTCTCCCGTCGCACCCTCGTCACTGCCTTGTGCCTCACCGGGCTGGGCCTGGCCGGCAACGGCGCATGGGCGGCCAAGCCCAAAAACACGGCGGCGGGCAACCAGCCCCTTGACACAGAAGCCTTCAACAACGCCACCGACAGTCCCTTGCTGCGCAGTGGCAGCAAAGGCGCAGCGGTAGCGCGCGCACAGATCATGCTGGACCGGGCCTGGTTCTCCTGCGGGGAGATCGATGGGCGCTTTGCCACCAACATGCAGCGCATGGTCAAGGCCTACCAGATCGCGCACGACCTCAAACCCACGGGCACCGTCACTGCGGAAACCTGGGCTTCGTTGCGCAAGGACGGTGCTCCGCTTCTGACAAGCTATACCGTGACAGAGAAGGACGCAGCCGGCCCGTTTGAAAAGACGCCTGTGGCGATGGACGAGCGCGCGAAGATGAAAGCGCTGGTGTATGAATCGGTGGAAGAAGCGCTGGCGGAAAAATTCCACACCAGCACCGGCTACCTCAAGCAGCTCAACGGCGGCATCAACATCGAGGCCGGCAAGCAAATCACCGTGCCATATATCGCGGTCAGCGCCATGCCGGTCAACGCGGTTTCCATCGAAATCGACAAGTCCGAGCGTGTGCTCTACGTGCTGGACACCGCCAAGCGGTTGGTGGCGGGTTTTCCCATCAGCATAGGCAATGAAAAGAACGACCCGCTGCCGCTGGGCATGATGGCCATCAAGAACGAGGTCAAAAATCCCGGCTTCACCTACAACCCTGCGCTGCTGAAAAACGCACCCAAGGATGCGCAAAAGGTCGACATCGCAGCCGGTCCCAACAACCCCGTCGGCACCATCTGGCTGGGCCTGACCAAACCGCACTGGGGCATTCACGGCACACCCAACCCTTCCAATGTGGGCCATTCCGAAACCAATGGCTGCATTCACATGACCAACTGGGACGCAGAGCGCCTCTCGACCCTGGCGAAAGCCGGCTTCAAAGTGAGTGTCAAGGCTTGATGGCATCCACACCCGCCCGCCTCAAGAGAACGGCGTTTGCCATCTGCGCGTTGCTGGCCGTGGCGGCAGGCGTGATGCTGGGCACGCGCAAGGAAGAGGCAGTTACACAAGTCATACAGCCCGCTACAC
>NZ_JBFUAZ010000337.1:0-4511 GCF_056406035.1 Polaromonas sp. P1_E1_2
GCCCTGTTCGATGTCATGGATGCTGCGGCCCGCGACAGCACGGCGCACGGCGTCGCGTATCTGCCCACGGAATCGGCGCAGGAAACGCTCGCGGTTGCCGATGGACTTGTTCTTTCCCGCCAACCGCCTGTCAATGACTTGCTGGAGCACGTTGATCTCCGGTCACATACACATGACTACACCTGACACAGGACGCGCCGCCACGGCGCGCCGCGGCCCTCAGGAACTCTTGCGTACCCGCAGGTACCAGTCGCACAGCAACCGGACCTGCCGCGTGGTATACCCCTTGGCGACCATGCGGTTGACGAAGTCTTCGTGTTTTTGCTGCTCGTCCGCGCTGGCCTTGGCATTGAACGAAATCACTGGCAGCAGGTCTTCGGTGTTCGAGAACATCTTTTTCTCGATCACGGTACGGAGTTTTTCGTAGCTGGTCCAGACCGGGTTCTTGCCCGCATTGTTGGCCCGCGCGCGCAACACGAAATTGACAATCTCGTTGCGGAAGTCTTTCGGGTTGCTGATGCCGGCAGGCTTCTCGATTTTCTCGAGCTCGGCATTGAGCGCCGAGCGGTCAAAGATTTCGCCAGTATCGGTATCACGGTATTCCTGGTCCTGGATCCAGAAGTCGGCGTAGGTCACGTACCGGTCGAAAATGTTCTGCCCGTATTCCGAATAGGACTCCAGGTAGGCCGTCTGGATTTCCTTGCCGATGAACTCGGCATAACGCATGGCCAGGATTTCCTTGATATAGGCCAGGTACTTCTGCTCGGTTTCAGGCGGGAACTGCTCGCGCTCGATCTGCTGCTCCAGCACATACATCAGGTGCACAGGGTTGGCCGCGATTTCGGTGGAGTCGAAGTTGAACACCTTGGACAAAATCTTGAAGGCAAAACGCGTCGAGATCCCATTCATTCCCTCGTCGACACCCGCATAGTCGCGGTATTCCTGGTAGCTCTTGGCTTTCGGGTCGGTGTCCTTGAGATTTTCGCCGTCATACACCTGCAGCTTGCTGAAGATGCTGGAGCTCTCGGGCTCCTTCAGGCGCGTCAGCACGGCAAACTGCGCCATCATCTTCAGGGTGCCGGGCGCGCAGATGGCGTTGTGCAGCGAGGAGTTGTGAATCAGCTTTTCATAAATCTTCACTTCCTCCGACACGCGCAGGCAATACGGAATTTTGACGATGTAAATCCGGTCCAGGAAAGCCTCGTTGTTCCTGTTGTTCTTGAACGCCTTCCACTCGCTTTCGTTGGAGTGCGCCATCACGATGCCGTCGAAGGGAATGGCGCCAAAGCCCTCCGTGCCCTTGAAGTTGCCTTCCTGAGTGGCGGTCAGCAAGGGATGCAGCACYTTGATGGGCGCCTTGAACATYTCSACRAATTCRAGCARGCCCTGGTTGGMCAGGCACAGGCCGCCGSWRTAGCTGTAGGCGTCSGGRTCRTCCTGGGCGTAAGTCTCCAGCTTGCGGATGTCGATCTTGCCGACCAGCGAAGAGATGTCCTGGTTGTTCTCGTCGCCAGGCTCTGTTTTGGAAATGGCGCACTGCTTCAGTATGGAAGGAAAGCGCTTGACCACACGGAACCGGCGAATATCCCCGCCGTACTCCTCGAGGCGCTTGACCGCCCACGGCGACATGACTCGCTGCAGGTAACGCGGTGCAATGCCGTACTGGGACTCGAGCAGCGGAAGGTCCTCTGCATTATTGAACAGGCTGAGCGGAGACTCATTAACAGGCGATCCCTTCAAGGCGTAAAAAGGTACTTGCTCCATCAGCTGTTTGAGCCGCTCGGCGATCGACGATTTGCCGCCACCCACAGGGCCCAGCAAATAGAGGATTTGTTTTTTCTCTTCCAGGCCCTGCGCAGCATGGCGGAAATAGGAAACCACCTGTTCGATGGGATCCTCCAGGCCGTAAAAGTCGCGGAACGCCGGGTAGATCTTGATGACCTTGTTGCCGAACAGACGCGACAGGCGCTGGTCATGCCGGGTGTCCAGCAGTTCAGGCTCACCAATGGCGGCGAGCATGCGCTCAGCCGCGGTGGCGTAGACGAGAGGACTGCGCTTGCAGGCGTCGAGGTAGTCCTCGATGGACAACTCCTCTTCTCGCGTCTGTTCATAACGCGTCAGAAAATTACGGACGACATCCATAAAGCCTCCTTTGCGCGCGGGAACCGAAGCACCCCGACTCATGATGGAAATCTGCTTCAGATTCCGCGCAATGCATCGACTGTTATCTCACACCATGCGATTGGTAGATCGCAGCATCAACGGAAAGTTCCAGGGAACAATCGTTTCCATTATTTTCCAAATGCGCGAATAGGTACAGCGTATTTTTTAACGAATGCGGGCGATATGTATGAGTGTGTGCACCTTGCCGAAACCATCGCACGTCCGTCTTCATGGTCGTTGAGTTTGCTATCTTTTTAATAGCTGAGTGCGCAGGCGATCTGGCAGCTTTGAAGGTTTTGTTGAAGAATGAAAAATCGCTGGCCGCGATTCATTTCAAAGCCGAAGCGCATTCAACAGACAAAAATCAGACACACGCGTTGCATGGACAAACAGCAGACCGCAAGCTGAAGTCACCAATGCGTGTCAGAAATTTCAAGTGCCTTCTGTCAGTATCGGCCCTGAATGTTTTTTAGTCAGCCCTTTGTCGGCGCCCGTTACAAAAAATACGCCGGGCAGTATCAATGCGGCACCCACCGCGTGGTGCCAGCCCAACGGTTCGCCCAGCACGCCCCAGGCAGCCAGCGCCGCATAGAGAGGACCCAGGTACAGCGACACTGCCACACGGCTGGCACCCAGGATTTTTTGCGCCCAGCCGTAAATCCAGTAAGCGCCCAGCCCCGGCACAATTGCGGCCACCACGATCAGCCACAGCCCGTAGCCGCTTAACGACAGGGCATCAGGCCGCGACATTTCCCAAACAGTCAAGGGAAGCAACACCAGGCTACCGCCTACGCAGATGGCCGCCAGCCTGGCCGTGGCGCCAAGCGGGCTGGGCCACTGCTTTTGCAGCAAGGCATAGGCAGCCCATGACACCGTGGCAGCCACGATCCACAGGTCTCCTGCCGAGAACTGCACGCCAGCCAGTGCGGTCCATTGGCCTTTGACCACGACGTGCACCACACCGGCGATGGCCAGCAGCACCCCCAGGCCCTGGCGCAGGCCCAGGCGCTCACCGAGCCAGATCACTGCCCCCAGACCTATCAGCACCGGCGACGCTGCATAAATAAGCGCGATATTCATCGCACCGGTGGACCGCGCCCCCTGGTAAACCCAGGCGCCGCAAATCACCATGCCCAAGGTACCGAGCACCAGATACTGCCACCACACTTTGGCGATGTGGCCGCGCTGGCGCCACAGCTCGGACCGCGTAAGCAGCAGCAGAAGCAACGCCGCCAGGCCCCAGCGCCCGAAAGCCAGCAGATAAGGGCCTATCACGCCCGGCGCCTTGCGCGCCACGATGTAGTTGACTGTCCAGAGCGCCGGTACCAACCAGAGCAAGGCCAACGCCTGGCGCGCCTGTTTTTGCGCGGAATCAGGCATCGGCCATGGCGGTGGTGTCGGCTAGCGTCGATGGCGACGAAGCCGGCATTTCGTGTGCCAGCGCCATCACGGCATGCGGCGGGAGGTCGCGCAGGCGGTGGTCGCTCCAGACCTGGCGCCAGCGCCGCGCACCGGGCAAGCCGTTGCGCAGGCCCAGCATGTGGCGCGCAATGGCGCTCTTGGGTGTGCCATGCTCAGCGGCCTCGCGCAACATGTAGTCGCACATCTGCGATTCCACAGCTTCACGGGTCGGCAGGGATTCGGTAGCGCCGAAAAAAGCGCTGTCCCAGGAAGCCAGCCACCAGGGGTTGTGATAGRCCTCACGGCCTATCATCACGCCGTCAAGCGCGGCCAAATGCCCGGTCACCTCTTCCTGCGTGTTGATGCCGCCGTTGATGCAGATGACCAGGCCCGGCAATTCCTTCTTGAGGCGGTGCACCAACTCATAACGCAGCGGCGGCACCTCGCGGTTTTCCTTGGGGGAAAGGCCCTTGAGCCAGGCGTTGCGCGCATGCACGATAAAGACCTTGCAACCGGCCTCGCTCACCGTGCCCACAAAGTCGCGCACGAATTCATAGCTTTCAGCCTTGTCGATGCCGATGCGGTGCTTCACCGTGACCGGCACATCGACCACATCGACCATGGCTTTCACGCAATCGGCCACCAGCYGCGGCTCGGCCATCAGGCAGGCGCCGAAAGCCCCGCGCTGCACGCGCTCGCTGGGGCACCCGCAGTTGAGGTTGATTTCGTCATAGCCCCATTGTTCGCCCAGCTGCGCACAGCGCGCCAGATCCGCCGGCTCGCTGCCGCCCAGCTGTAATGCCACGGGATGTTCTTCGGCGTTGAAGCGCAAGTGGCGCTCCACGTCACCGTGGATCAAGGCACCCGTGGTCACCATTTCGGTGTAGAGCAAGGCGTGGCGCGACAACAACCGGTGAAAGTGGCGGCAATGCCGGTCGGTCCAGTCC
>NZ_JBFUAZ010000338.1:0-4508 GCF_056406035.1 Polaromonas sp. P1_E1_2
GTTTTTTGCATACAAAATTTGCTCATGGCTGCCGAAATCATTCCCATCCCCCGCGCTGCCCTTCACGAACAGGTGGCGCACCGCCTGCGCCAGATGCTGGTTGAAAACCGCATCCAGCCGGGCGCCAAGCTCAATGAACGCGAACTCAGCGAAGTTTTGAATGTCTCGCGCACGCCGCTGCGCGAGGCCATCAAGATGCTGGCCGCAGAGGGCCTGGTCGAGCTCTTGCCCAACCGCGGTGCGATAGCGGTGGAACTCACCGAAGCCGACGTGCTGAATACCTTCGAGGTCATGGCCGGACTGGAGGCGCAATCGGGCGAACTGGCCGCGCAGCGCATCACCGACGACGAGCTGGCCGAAATCAAGGCCATGCACTTTGAAATGCTGGCCGCCTACACACGCCGCGACCTGCCCAACTACTACCGGCTCAACTCCGCCATTCACAGCGCCATCAACGCGGCCGCGAAGAACCCGGTGCTCACCACCACCTACCGGCAGGTCAACGCGCGCCTGCAGGCGCTGCGCTTTCGCTCCAACCAGGACGAAGAAAAATGGAAGTCAGCCGTGAATGAACACGAGCTGATGATTGACGCACTGGCTGCGCGCGACACCGCCGCCATGCGCAAGGTGCTGCTGGGCCACCTGGCCAGCAAGCGCGAAGTCGTGGTCCAGCAACTGCGCGCCGCAGCGGCGCCCTCCAGCACGCCTTCCAGGGCGTGACCTGCAACGTGACCTTTGCCTGGCTTCAGGGCCGGGCCTCAACACCCACACAAAACCCGGATCGCCCGCGATGAACGCCCCCCTTCCACTCAAGATCTCCCGGCAGGCCGCGGCCCACGCCTACGACAACGTGGCCCGCATCAGCAATGAAGTTGCCGGCCGGCTGGCGGCGCGGCTGGCCGCCGAAACACAGGGCGAAGTGCTGTTTTCACCGGCCGACCGGGGCCGCTACGCTACCGACGCCTCGATCTACCAGGTCATGCCTGTGGGCGTGTTTGTGCCGCGCACGGCAGACGAYGTGAAGGCCGCGCTGGACATCTGCCGCGACATGCAGGTGCCCATCGTGCCGCGCGGCGGCGGCACCAGCCAGTGCGGGCAAACCGTGGGCACCGGCCTTGTCATCGACTACGCCAAGCATGTGCGCAACATCCTGGCGGTGAACCCGGAAGAACGCACGGCGGAGGTAGAGCCCGGCATTGTGCTGGACCACCTGAACGCCGCGCTGAAAAAACACGGCCTGTGGTACCCGGTGGATGTTTCGACCAGTGCGCAGGCCACGCTGGGCGGCATGGCGGGCAACAACTCTTGCGGCAGCCGCAGCATTGCCTACGGCAACATGGTGCACAACGTGCTGGGTGCCAAAGCCTGGACATCCGACGGCAGCCTGCTACAGCTGGGCGCTTACGCCGGCAGCAGCGGCAAGGCACGCGAGCTGGGCAGCCACGTGCGTGCGCTGGCCGAGGAGCTGCACCCCCTCATCAAGCGGCGCTGGCCGAAAGTCATGCGGCGCGTGGGCGGCTACAACCTGGACATCTTTGACCCGCAGAGCGAGCGGCCCTACACCGGCGACGGCTCGGTCAATCTGGCGCATCTGCTGATAGGCAGCGAAGGCACGCTGGCGCTGACCCGGTCGCTGACGCTGCAACTGAGCGAGCTGCCCCGGGCCAAGGTGCTGGGTGTGGTGAATTTCCCGACCTTTTACCGCGCCATGGATGCGGCGCAATTCATCGTCAAGATCGGCGAAGGCACGCTCACTGCGGTAGAGCTGGTCGACCGCACGATGATCGACCTGTCGCTGCAAAACCCGGCCTTTGCGCCGACGATCCGCAGCGCGCTGATCGGCGATCCGGCGGCCATTTTGCTGGTGGAGTTTTCGGGTGCCAGCAAGGCCGAGCTGTTGCCCAAGCTCAAGCGCCTGGGCGAGTTGATGGGCGACCTGCTGCTGCCCGATTCGGTGGTGGAGATGACCGAGGACGCACCGCAAAAAAACCTGTGGGAGGTGCGCAAGGCCGGCCTCAACATCATGATGAGCCTCAAGGGCGACGGCAAGCCGGTGAGTTTTATCGAAGACTGCGCCGTGCCGCTGGAGCATCTGGCCGCCTACACCGACGCCTTGACCGAGATCTTCAGGAAATACGGCAGCAAGGGCACCTGGTATGCCCATGCCTCCGTCGGCACGCTGCATGTGCGGCCCATCCTGGACATGCGGCGCGAAGGCGCGCCCAAGATGCGCGCGATTGCCGAAGAAGCCTCCGTGCTGGTGCGCAAGTTCAAGGGTGCCTACAGCGGCGAGCACGGCGACGGCCTGTGCCGCGGTGAATGGATCAAGTGGCAGTTCGGCCCGGAGATCAGCCAGGCCTTCGCCGACATCAAGCAATACATGGACCCGGCGGGCTTGCTGAGCCCCGGACGCATGATCAACCCGCCCAAGATGGACGACACGCGGCTGATGCGGTTTCCGCCGGGCTACCGTGTCATTCCCCTGAAGACCGCGCTGGACTGGCGCGCCTGGGATGTGCAGAACGACCCGGCCACCGAAAGGACCAGCGCACCCGGCAGCGGCGGCGACCCGGCCCGTGGCTTTGCCAAGGCCGTGGAGATGTGCAACAACAACGGCCACTGCCGCAAGTTTGACGCCGGCACCATGTGCCCGAGCTACCGCGTGACACGCGACGAGCAGCACCTCACGCGCGGACGCGCCAACACACTGCGCCTGGCATTGAGCGGGCAGCTGGACGGGATGAAGGCCGAAGACGCCTTCACCAGCGAAGCTGTGAAGGAGGCCATGGACCTGTGCGTGGGCTGCAAGGGTTGCAAGCGCGACTGCCCCACCGGTGTGGACATGGCCAAAATGAAGGTGGAGTTTTTGCACCACTACAAGCACAAGCACKGCTACACGCTCAAAGACAAGATGGTCGCGTACCTGCCCGACTATGCCCAATGGGCCAGCCGCCTGGCGCCGCTGCTGAACCTGCGCGACAAGGTGCCGGTGCTGGCGGCCTGGAGCGAAAAACTGATGGGCCTGTCGGCCCGCCGCACACTGCCGCAATGGACGCGCCAGACCTTCTGGAAGCGCCTGAACAAGCCCGGCGCGGCGTCGAAAGGAAGCATCACGACCGCCAGCCGCGAAGAGGTGCTGGCCGCCGCACGGCCGGTCGTGCTGTTTGTGGACACCTTCAACGGCTACTTTGAGTCAGAAAACGCACTGGCCGCGCTCAAGGTGCTGCAGGCCGCCGGCTACACGGTACATGTGGCCGCGAAAACCGTGGCGGACGGCAAAAGCCTGTGCTGCGGCCGCACTTACCTGGCCAGCGGCATGGTATCCAGGGCCAGGGCCAAGGCACGCGAGGTGGTGGAAGCCCTGCTGCCCTTTGCCGAAAAGGGCATCGCCATCGTCGGCCTGGAGCCCTCCTGCCTGCTGACACTGCGCGACGAGATGCTGGTGATGGGCCTGGGCGAAGCGGCGCACACCATCAGCCGCCACGCATTGCTGCTGGAAGAATTCCTGGCGCGAGAAGCGGCCGACGGCAAACTCGACAAGCTCAAGGGCCGGCTGAAAGCGACAKCCCAACCCATCTTGCTGCACGGCCACTGCCACCAGAAGGCCTTTGGGGCGGTGAGCCCCATCATGGATGTGCTCAAGCTGATTCCCGGCGCAAAACCTGAGCTGATCGAGTCAAGCTGCTGCGGCATGGCAGGCAGCTTTGGCTATGAGGCCAACCACTACGAGGTGTCGATGCAGATGGCCGAACTCAGCCTGCTGCCAGCGGTGCGCAAGCAGCCCGACGCCATTGTGGTGGCCGACGGCACCAGCTGCCGCCACCAGATCAGGGACGGCGCGCAGCGCGAGGCGATTCACGTCGCGGTACTGCTGGCGCAGCAGCTGCGGGGCTGAGGGCGGCCGCCACGCGGCATGTTTTCAGAGCCCGAACGCTATACTTTTAATAGCTGCTTGCGCTTTCCCTTATTGGGCTACAGCCTGTTTTTGCTTGAATATTCCGGTGCAACGCACATCAGCCACGCAAGCGCCTAGACATGCCCCACCACCATGGGCGCATGCCTGAGGTGAAGCGACAGGCCAAGGGCAGCCATGTGGTTGCCGTTGCGCCCGAGAATGGTTTCGGCCAGCGGAAGGAATTCTTCCTCTTCAAAGCGCGCGTGTTTCAGGTAGGCCTGCACCAGAGCCTCCGCCGCTTGCAGGTCCAGCTCTGCCGGCTGGTTTTTTGCCGCCGCTTTCACTGCGGGTTCGAGGTCTTTCCAGATCGATTCGATCTTGCGGTGCTCGGCCACCAGGCGCTTGATCATCGCGCTGACCTTCTCGGCCTCTTCCCCCTTGGCGGCGCTGCGCAGCACCGCCGGGAACAATTCATTTTCTTCGTCGGCATGGTGCCCTGCCACCGCGTACTTGAAGAGGCTGAGCGTGTGCGAAGCGACGTTGCGCGCTTGCGCCGCCGCGGCCAGCAAGGCCGGCAGTTCGGCGAAAGCCTGCAGCTGGGACACGATACCGA
>NZ_JBFUAZ010000339.1:0-4491 GCF_056406035.1 Polaromonas sp. P1_E1_2
TGCCGAGATTGCCTCGTGGATGTGGGCGCTCGGCATCGGCATGGGTTTGTGCTCTCTTGTGCCGTCGTTGTGGTTGAAAAAGCCGGTGATGGTGGCCTGGTCCACACCGGGTGCCGCCGTGCTGGCCACTGCAGGGCTGGCTGGCGGTTTCTCGATGGGAGAGGCGGTTGCGGCATTTATGRTCAGCGCGGCGCTCATCACCTTGTTCGGCATCACCGGCTGGTTTGAAAAAGTCATGAACCGCATTCCTGTGGCCATCGCCTCCGCGTTGCTGGCGGGTGTGCTTGCGCGCTTCGGCATCCAGGCCTTTGCGGCAGCTCAAACGGCTTTGCCTTTGGTGCTGCTGATGCTGGCGATCTACTTATTGGGCAAGCGGTTGATGCCGCGCTATGCGGTAGTGCTGACGCTGGTCGGAGCCATTGTGTTTGTCGCTGCGCGCGGGCAACTGGCGTGGTCTGGGGTCGCTTTTTCGTTGGCGATGCCGGTGTTCGTGATGCCGAAGTTCACACTGGCCGCCATTGTCAGCCTGGCCATTCCGCTGTTTGTGGTGACCATGGCTTCGCAGAATCTGCCGGGCGTGGCAGCCATCCACGCCGCCGGTTATGGGCCGGACAGTCCGGACGGCGGCATTCCGGTGTCAAAAATCATCACGCTGAGCGGCCTGACCACGCTGGTGCTGGCGCCTTTTGGCGCGTTTGCCCTCAACCTGAGCGCCATCACGGCGGCCATCTGCATGGGCCGGGAAGCGCATGAGGACCCCGCCAGGCGCTACACCGCGACCGTATGCTGCGGCGCGATCTACATCGTGATCGGCATATTCGGCGCAGCGATCACCGGCCTGCTGACAGCTTTCCCAAAAGAGCTGGTCGTGGCCATTGCCGGGCTGGCGCTGCTGGGTACCATCGGCAACGGCCTGGCCGCGGCGGTGAAGGAGGAATCGCACCGGGAAGCGGCGCTTATCACTTTTCTCGTCACCTTGTCGGGCGTCGTAATAGCCGGTGTGGGCTCGGCCTTTTGGGGTGTCGTCGCGGGCGCGATTGCGCTCTTTGTACAACAATACGGCCAACAGCGCCGGGAAGCCCGCTCCGGGGCGGCGCCAAACCCTGGGACACGTTCCACACCATGAATCTTCTTTTTGTTGCCGATCCGCTCGAGTCATTCAAGATTTACAAGGACACCACCTTTGCCATGATGCGGGAGGCGCAGCGGCGCGGGCACCGCGTCAGCGCCTGCGAGCCGGCCGACATGAGCTGGGAGACCGGTGCGAAAGTCACAGCCCAGGTGCGCCACATCACGCTGACAGGCGACGCAGATGTGTGGTTCACGGCCGATGCCGCCCGGCCCGACGGCCGCGAAGCCATTGCGGGTTTTGATGCGGCGGTCATGCGCAAGGACCCGCCTTTTGACAGCGAATACTTTTACAGCACGCACCTGCTGGAGCAGGCCGAGCGCGAAGGCGCCAGGGTCTTCAACAAGCCTGCCGCCTTGCGCGACCATCCTGAAAAGCTTGCCATCCTCGAGTTTGCGCAATTCAGCGGCCCGACGCTGGTCACGCGAAGTGCGGCCGACATCAAGCGCTTTCATGCCGAGCACAAGGACATCATCCTCAAACCGCTGGATGGCATGGGCGGCATGGGCATCTTCCGCGTGAAGGAAGACGGCCTGAATCTGGGCAGCATCACCGAAACACTGAACAGGAACGGCGCCGAAAGCGTGATGGTGCAGAAATTTTTGCCCGAGATCGTCAAGGGCGACAAGCGCGTGCTGGTCATCGGGGGAAAACCGGTTCCTTTCAGCCTGGCGCGCATTCCCCAAGGCAGCGAAGTGCGCGGCAATCTGGCAGCCGGCGGCGTGGGTGTGGCGCAGCCGCTCTCAAAGCGGGATTTTGAAATTGCCGAAGCGCTGGGCCCGGTGCTGGCCGCGCGCGGCCTGCTGCTGGCCGGCGTCGACGTGATCGGCGACTATGTGACCGAGATCAATGTGACCAGCCCGACCTGCTTCCAGGAAATCCACGACCAGGCCGGTTTTGACGTGGCGGCCATGTTCATTGACGCACTGGAGTCGGCCCTCACGACAGCCGGCGCCTGACGGCCTGATCGCACAAGCGGGCAGCAGCTGTCAGGCGGCGATGAGTGCGCCGCCTTCAAACACCTTGAGTTCCCCGGGCGCAAATGAGGTCCAGTTTTCATTGGTAGTGAGCGGCGCCGTGACCACCACGGCGACGCGGTCGGTCGGCCTGGTGTGCTCGGCAAAATTCACGCTCACATCCTCGTCGCTCAGCGTGGCATGCGCAAAGGGGTGCTTGCGCTCTACGTAATAGAGGTTGGTGGACGCGTGCGCCCACAAGGCCTGGCCGTTGCTGAGCAAAAAGTTGAAGGTGCCGTGGGTGGCGATGTGCGCCGCAAGCTCACGCAGCGTGATGCTCAGCTCCTGCACGCTGGGAACGCCCGCGTGAGACTTGGCCATCTCCTGCATGATCCAGCAAAAAGCGCGCTCACTGTCAGTGGTGCCGACGGGCCGGAAGCTGCCGTGCAGGCGGGGCGAAAAATCTTTCAGGTCGCCGTTGTGGGCAAACACCCAGTAGCGGCCCCACAGCTCGCGCACAAAGGGGTGGCAGTTCTCCAGCGCGACACGTCCCTGCGTGGCCTTGCGGATGTGTGAGATGACGTTGCGGCTTTTGATCGGGTAGCGGCTGATCAGCTCGGCCACCGGTGAACTGCAGGCCGGCTGGTGGTCGACAAAATGGCGCAGGCCGCGGTCGCTGCCGCCGGCCACTCTGTCGTCGCCCTCAAAAAAAGCGATGCCCCAGCCGTCGGCATGGTGGTCGGTGTGGCCGCCCCGCTGCGCGAAGCCCCTGAAACTGAAGGTCACATCCGTTGGCGCATTGCAGTTCATGCCGAGAAGTTGGCACATGTCAGTCCGCTTCCTGCTTGTTATTCGGTAAGTTGTCAGGCTGGGCGGGAGCCGGCACGCGAAGCTGCCATGCGGCCACCACGGCCAGTATGCAAAGGGCGGCCAGCATCAGGAAGGCTTCATTGAAAGCAGCCAGCCRCGCCGGGCTGCTGGTGGCGTTGGCCAGCGAATCGCCATGGGCCGCAAGCCGCCACTCCAGCACGATGCCGCACAGGCTCACACCGATCGCGCCGCCCAGCATGCGCAGGAAGTTGATGGCACTTGCGCCCTGCGATAACAGATGCTCATGCAGGGGCCGGAGCGACCCGAGGTTGAGCGAAGGCAGGATAAAACCCAGCCCGATACGCCCCAGCGTGGCCCACATCACCAGCATCCAGAGCCCCGAAGCCAGGTTCACCGTGAGCATCAATGCAAACGAGGCTGCCAGCAAAGCCAGCCCCGTGCTGACCAGCAGCCAGGTCGGGTGTTTGTCCGCCAGCCGGCCTACGCCCGCAATCGTGGCGGCCAACACCAGGCCCGCGGGCAGCAGGATGGTGCCGACGTGCGAGGCCGAGAGATTCAAGCCCAGTTGCAGGTACACCGGCAGCAGGTAGGTGGAGCCAAACAGCGCGGTGCCGTATATGAAAGCGACGATGCTGCCCATGGCAAAAGGCCGGTAGCCAAAGAGCGCCAGGTTCATCAGCGGTGCACCGCCCGAAGCCGCCAGGCGGCGTTGCCACCAGATGAATGCGGCCAGCGCCGCCAGCGCGGCGCCCAGCAATACAAAGGCATGCGCGCGCCCGGCGCCGTGCAGCTCGACCATGCCGTTGAGCAGGCACAGCGTGCCCACCGCGCCCAGCAACAGGCCGCGCCAGTCGATCATCGCGCCGTTGCGGTTGGGCTCCACGCCGCCCGGCGCGGTGTCGGGCACGTAGCGGTAGGCCATCCACAGCGACACCAGGCACAGCGGCACCACCATGAAGAAAATGGAGCGCCAGCCAAACAGGTCGACCAGCACACCGCCCACGCTGGGGCCCAGCGCCGGCGCCAGCACCACGCCCATGCCGAAGAGGCCGCTGGCGCGCCCCTGCTCGTGTGGCCCGAAGGCCCGCATGATGATGATCGCGGGAATCGGCTGCACCACACCGGCCGCCAGGCCCTCGGCCACGCGCGAACCCAGCACCAGCCCAAAGCTGTTGGCCAGACCGCCCACAATGCCGCCGGCCATCAGCAGCACCATGGTGCCCACATAGGTGCGGCGATAGCCGTAGCGCGAAAGCAGCCAGGGCGTGGTCAGCATGGAGACCGTCATGGCCACCATAAAGCCCGAACTCACCCACTGCGCGCGCTCCTGCCCCAGCGTGAAGTAGTGGCTCATGTCGGGAATCGCCACGTTCACGATGGTCGACGACATGATGGAAGCCATCGTGCCGATCATGACGGACAGCAGCAGCAACCACCGGTAACGCGGACCGTGGCGCGCCTGCAGGCCGGCAAGGGATGCGGGCATGGCCCGGGTGTCCGTCGTCAGTCTCTCGGCTCGGACCAGAGCTTACCGCCGGTCGCCCAGTTTTCGCGCTTGATGTCGGTGATCAGAAT
>NZ_JBFUAZ010000340.1:0-4477 GCF_056406035.1 Polaromonas sp. P1_E1_2
AGGTAAGTTGGCAACACGGCGACCAGATCGATGATGCCGAAAAAACTTGTCGCGTACTGCAGCGGCTTGCGCACACACACCAGGCGCGCGATGTATTCGGCGGTGAAGAGTAGCGTGAAGATCCATTCGACCACCGCGAACGCCCGGCCGTGCGAAGCATGGATCGACTGCACGCTGTCGGCCATCACCACGGCGATACTGACCAGGATAAGGGCGATCAGTGTCTTGTCAAAAAGCCGTCCGGCACGGGTGTCGGCCTCAAAGATGATGGTGTACAGGCGCAGCCGCCAGCCATCGAGCGGCTTGTCATCCAGGTCAGGCGAAGGAGGAAGAGGCGGAGCGGGTTTGGCCATGCAGGAAAAGCGCAGCAAGCGCCGCGTGTTCGTTGGTTTGACAGAGCAGCACGATACCTGACCTGGAAAGCCGGCACAGCCGTGCAGGATTTTGCTACTATTTTTATAGCTGCTTGCGCTCGTCCATTATGGCTTTCAGCCACTTTTTACTAAAAATCATCCGAACGACATCAGGATGCCGGCTGGTGGTATCTGGCCCAGGCTGCTTCCGTGGGCGTGGTGCTGGCGCCCGGCTGCTGCGGCAGGCTGAAGTGGCCGTCCACCACCTGGGCCGGCTCCAGGAAGCAGTCCTTGATCCAGGGGATGTATTCAAGCACCGTGCAGGCCGGGTGGGCATGATTGAGGTGCACATGCACCTGACTCATGTCGCCCGCGTGCGGCGCCACCGGCAACCGGAAAGAATGCGCCGTGTCGCAGACGCGCAGCACTTCGGTGATGCCGCCCATGCGCGTCAMATCGGGCTGCACCCAATGAATCGCTTCCTGGTGGAAGAATTCGGCAAACGCGTCGTGCGTGTAGAGCTGTTCGCCCAGCGCCACGGGGATGCTGGTGCTGCGCGCCAGTTGCGCATGGCCTTTCACGTCGTCGTACCAAAGCGGCTCTTCGATCCAGTACAAATCAAATGCCTCTGCCGCGCGGCAAAAGCGCTGGCAGGTGGGCAAGTCCCATTTGCCGTTGCCGTCGGTTGCCATGGTGATGGCGGGGCCGATGGCGCGGCGCACGGCCTCCAGCCGTTTCAGGTCGCGGTCGACGCTGGAGCCAATCTTGACCTTGATGCCGGTAAAGCCTTCGTCCACCGCGCGCTTCGCACCGGCCACCAGCTGGTCGTCGGGAATGCTGAGCCAGCCGATGTCGGTGTTGTAAGCGCGTACTTTCTCGCGCACCTGGCCGCCCAGCAGCTTCCACAGCGGCACGCCCGCAGCCTTGGCCTTCAAGTCCCACAGCGCGATGTCGATGGCGGCCTGAGACAGCGTGATGATGCCGGCGCGCCCCACCCACTGCAGGGCCGGGTTGCGCGCCAGCTTGAGCCATAAACGCTGGATGTCTGCCGCGTCTTCACCGATCAGAAGCGGCGCATGGCAGGTCTCGATGCAGCGCGTGATCAGCTGGTCGCTCGGCAAATGGGCATGGGTGCCGGTGAAGCCGTACCCGGTGAGCCCGTTGTCTGTGTCTATCTGCACCCCGACCACGCCCCAGTGCGAAATGGTATGGGTGCTGTCGGCAATCTGCGAGCCCGTAACGGGCACATGCAGGATAAACGGCTTGACCGATGTGATTTTCAATTTTGTCTCCGGGTGGCACTCAGAAGGCTCAGAACCCTCATCGTGCCAGAGTCTTCACCGTGCGCCCTGCTCCGCTTCCTGCAACGCGCGCCACATCACTTTGCCCGAGCCGCTCTTGGGCAGTGCATCGACAAACTGCACCACACGCGGATATTTGTACGCCGCCATGTTCTCCTTGCACCAGTTGATGATGTCGTCTTCCGTCGTCTGGCCTTTGGCCGCGGCGCGCAACACCACCACAGCCTTGACCGTCTCGCCGCGGTAGGCATCCTTGGTGCTGATGATGCAGGCCTCCTGGATGGCCGGGTGCTTGAACATCAGCGCCTCGACCTCGGCCGGCCACACCTTGAAGCCCGAGGCATTGATCATGCGCTTGAGCCGGTCGGTGATGAAGAAATATCCCTGCTCGTCCATGCGCCCCAGATCGCCCGAGCGAAAGAAACGTTTGCCATCGAGCTCAATAAAAGCTTCGGCCGTCGCGTCCGGACGCTTCCAGTAGCCCTGGAATATCTGCGGCCCGCTCATGATGATTTCGCCCTGCTCGCCCTGTGGCACTTCCTTGAGCGTGACCGGATCAATGATGCGCGAGTCGCAGCTCATGAAGGGAACACCCAGGCATTGCTGTTTGGTGGCGTCATAGGGGTTGCTGTGCGAGGGCGCCGCGGTTTCCGTCAGGCCGTAGCCTTCGGCAAAGCGCAGGCCGTATTGTTCCCACAGGCGCTGGGCCACCGCCTGCGGCATGGCCGCCCCGCCGCCGCCGATGTAGACCAGGCTGCGAAGGTCGAAGCTGGCGAAGTTGGGACTACCCAGCAGGTCGATCACCATGGTGGGGATATTCGTCCAGTGCGTCACCCCCCATCGCGAGATCAGGCGCCCGGCCAGCTCGCGGTCCCATCGCGGCATGATAACCAGCGTCGCACTGCCGTAAATGGAAGCGTGCATGACCGACACCATGCCTGTGATGTGAAACATCGGCACCACAGACAGCGTGACGTTTTCAAACGTGCTGCCGCCCCACAAACAGCTGGCCACCGCGTTGTGCATGATGCTGGCGTGCGTGTGCATGCAACCCTTGGGCAGGCCGGTGGTGCCGCTGGTGTAGGGCAGCACGGCCAGGTCCTGCGGTGTGGCGGTGTGTGGGGGCAGCTCGGTGGTTTCTCCGGCCGTCATCGCATCAGCCCAGCTCATCACCGTGCCGCCATCCAGTGCGGGCAGCGAGTGGCGCGTGCCCAGCCAGTCGCGCCAGGCGTCGGGCATCGCTGCATCGTCGCCGCCGGATTGCTCCATGTCAAAAGCATCGCTGTAATGCGTGACCACCAGGTGCATGAGCCGGTCGGTGGGTGCCAACTGTGCATTGGCCCTGGCCAGCTCGGGCGCMAGGTCGGCTGTGGTGATGGCAATCCTGGCGTCGGGATCGATGATGTAGTGCTTGAGTTCTTCGGCCCGGTTCATCGGGTTGACCGGCACCACCACGGCGTTGGCCCGCAGGATCGCAAAGTGCGCGATCACCCACTGCGGGCAGTTCTGCATGTTGAGCACCACGCGGTCGCCCTTGCGCACGCCCATGCGGTAAAGCGTGGCTGCCAGGCGCTCCGCCTGACGCATCACTTCGGCATAACTAAGCGCGCGGTTGAAGAAAACCAGCGCGGGCTTGTCCGGAAAGCGCAACGCGCTGACCGCCAGGTTGTGCCAGAGCGAAGTCGCCGGCGGCGTGATGCTGTGCGGCAGGCGCTTGGGCCAGACCTGGTGGTGCAGGTTGTGCGGAGTTGCTGCGGGGACGGCCTGGCCGGTGTTGGAATCAAGGGTCAAGAAAAAGGCTCCAGACAAGTACTGACTTGGGACCCAAGCCTACCCCGAGTCCACACTGCCCACATCCGGGAAGCTCCTGATAAAACACTGTCACTTGAGCGACCCGCGCTCACTATGATGGATTGCACCCCGTGCGAGAGCACATGCTTCCCCCTTTCACGAAGGAAGTCCTTCCGGCCTCACCGTTTACACGCGGAAATAAAAGTAGAAACATCCAGGAGACACCATGACCCGATTTCTCGCCCTTCGACGCAAAACCCTGATGTCGGCTTGCGCGCTGGCCTTCACAGCGCTGGCCTCTGGCGCAGCGTTCGCGGCTTTTCCCGAAAAACCCATCCGCGTGGTGATCGGTTTTCCGGCCGGCGGGCCGCTGGACCAGCATGCACGCCTCTTGACCGAGCGCCTGCAGGCCGTGCTGGGTCAGCCCATCGTGATCGACTACAAATCCGGCGCCGGCGGCACCGTGGGCGCACAAGACGTCATGAAGGCCGCGCCCGACGGCTACACCCTGATGCTGGCCAACACCGGCGTGATGGTGATCAACCCCGCGCTCTACAGCAAGCTGCCCTACAACACGCTGAAAGACTTCACCCCGATTGCGCGCACCGCCATGCAACCGCTGGCGCTGCTGGTCAACCCCAAGCTGCCGGTCAACAACCTCAAGGAATTCATCGCCTACACCAAGGCCAGGCCCGGCCAGGTCAACTACGGATCGGCCGGCAACGGCGGCATCAGCCATCTGGTGCCCGAGATGTTCAAGAATGCCACCGGGCTCTTCATGGTGCACATCCCCTACCGCGGCAGCGCCCCCGCTTTTACCGACCTGATGGCAGGCCAGGTGCAGTTCATGGGCGAATCGATTCCGCAGGCAGCCAACTATCACAAGCAGGGCAAGGTTCGTGCGCTGGCCGTGACCAGCAAGGAGCGCAACCCCGCCCTGCCCGACATCCCGACCGTCATTGAATCGGGCATCACGGGGTTTGAGGTGGTGGGCTTTTACGGCTTCCTCGCACCCGCCGGCCTGCCCAAGGA
>NZ_JBFUAZ010000341.1:0-4474 GCF_056406035.1 Polaromonas sp. P1_E1_2
AGTTATCGTCGTCGGCAATCTGGGCCGGGACCCCGAAATGCGCAGCTTCCCCAGCGGTGACCAGGTCGCCAACGTCACCATTGCCACCACTGACAAGTGGAAGGACAAGCAGACGGGTGAAATGAAGGAGGCCACCGAATGGCACCGCGTGGTGTTCAACGGCCGTCTGGCTGAAATCGTTGGCCAGTACCTGCGCAAAGGCTCGCAGGTCTATGTCGAAGGCAGCCTGCGCACGCGCAAGTGGACCGACAAGGACGGCCAGGAAAAGTACACCACCGAAATCCGTGCCGACCAGATGCAGATGCTGGGCAGCCGTCAGGGCATGGGCGGCCCCGGCGGTGATGACGGCGGCGGTTATGAAGCGCCGCGCCAGTCCGCACCTGCGGCACGTCCACAGGCCGCCGCACCGCGGCCCGCCCCGGCAGCCAAGGCCGCCAGCGGCTTTGACGACATGGACGACGATATCCCGTTCTAAATACGAACAGTCTTTGTCGATGGAGGCCCACTCTTCGAGAGGAGAGTGGGCTTTTCGTTTGCAGGCGTCCGGATGATCAGCTCATCGCCTGACGGACTAGCAGCGTGTCCGTGAACTGCTCAAAGGCCACGACCTTCCCGTCCCGCAGGTGCCAGACATGGGCCACACGGGCCTGCATGTCCTTTCCCGTGGCGCGGTAAGTGCCGTGGTAGGTCCCCACCCCGAGGATGTGGTCACCACCGTCGATGAGGCTTTGCAGTTCGAAGCGATAGCCGATCCAGTCCCTGCCCAGCACGGCAAAGACGTTGTCGACAACCGCTTGAGGCCCGACCCAGGTGCCCGCGCAGGGGAAGCCTGCCATCTCGGTCCAGCGTACCTGGGGCGAGACATGGGCCATCATCTCCTGGATGTTTCCCTGGGCCGACGCCGCGTAGTGGGCACGGACGATGTCGATATTCGACATCATGGCCTCAACCCCACTTCATCTCGCCCTTGGCGACTTTGGCGCCGATCTGCAGGGCCACGCCCATGCCGGCGTTCGGATAACGCTTGGTCATCGCCGCGATGAGGGCGGCGCTGTCCGCGGCCTTGGCCAGCTCTTCCTCGAAAGCCACGAGGTAGTCGCGCGTGTATTTGATCGCGCTTGCGTCCACCGCCGCCGTGACCGCCATGTGGCCGGGGACCACCACCGCGGGTTTGCGCGCGGCCATGGCGTCAAGCGCCTTCACCCATGTGGCACGGCCCTCGGCGCCCTGCGTGTCGGCGGTCCACACGTGAACACCGGAGAACAGCAGCACGCCGCCGAAGATGGCGTTCAGCGAAGGCACCCAGATGTAGCGGCGGTTGGCCAAGCCATCGGCATCGGCGATTTCGAKGGTCTGGCCTTCCAGCGTGAGCGACCGGCCGTCGAAGGCTTCGGGCATCACGATGTCCGCCAGCGCCTGTGGGCCGTTCTCCTTGAGCTGGGGGCCCCAGGTTGCCAGTTTCTTTTCCACGTTGCCCTTGATGGCCGTGATCGTGGCCGGTGCCGCAATCACCTTGGCGTCGGGAAACGCCGCCTTGATGGGCGCCAGGCTGAAGTAGTAGTCGGGATCGCTCTGGCTGATGTAGATGGTCGTGAGCTTTTTGCCGGTGGCCTTGATGGCCTCGGCCAATGCCTTGCCGTCGGGAAGCGTAAAGCCCCCGTCGATGAGGACAGCCTCGCGTTCGCCGGAGATCAGCACCGGGGCACGGAAGAATCCGTGTTCGCCGGCGGGAAAGTGTTTCCAGGTCAGGTTGGTATTTGCAGCCATAGCGCTTTTCACTCCTAAGATGGCCGTCGCGACAGCCGCGCCGGCTACAGTTTTGATTGCTTCTCTTCGTGTTGTCATGGTTTTTCCTTCTTCTTGAACAGTTAACTGAAATGGGTTGTGGGGGTGGAGGCGGTGCCGGGCTCAAGCAGCCTCGAGCTCGCCTGCCAGCGCGCTCGGGTTGGAATAAAAATCGGCGTTATTCAAGACCCAGCGCTGCGCGCCGGATTCGGCTACCAGCGTAGGCACGCCGTGTGCGCCGAACTCCCGCATCAAGGCCTGGGCGCGATCCATGCGGGCCCGGTTGGCCGAGAGAAGATCTTCATCAGGCTTGTCCACCATTGCGGCGGCCTGCTCAAGCCCCAGCCCTTGCAGAAGGGCGGCCAGCGTTTCCAGCGAGGTCGTGTCCTGGCCATCCACATAGCGTGCAGTCTGGATCGCCTTGAGGGCTTCCAGTTCCCGAGCCGGTGCCGTCAATGACACGGCCGTGAGCGCCAGCGTGGCGGGGCCGCTGTCAAACAGCCGTTGGTGGTCACCGAGAACCCGCTCGCGATACTGCTCGCTGAAGCCTTGCCCCGTCAGGCGCTCGATGCGCTGGTCGTTGGACCAGGCATAGGCGGCGAAGTCACTGTTCATGGGCCGTGCGCCCTCGCCCGCGAACAGCCCGGTCGGCAGCAGTTCGATGCGGACAGCGGGAGTTTCAGCCAATGCGGAGAGCGCCGGCATGGCGCCGTAGCACCAGCCGCACAGCGGGTCGAACAGGTAATGGAGGGTTTTGGTCATGGGTTTTTTGCTCACTGGCTGTGATCGTAGGCACTATCCATTGACTGTTAAATACATCTCTGATAAACACAATGTATGTTTAAAGCAAACAATCAAGACGAGGGCGGCCTCGGCGGACTGGGAAACCTGAGGCGCCTGGCCTACTTTGCGGCGGTGGTGGAAACCGGCTCCTTCACCGCGGCTGCGGATCGCCTGGGGATCACCAAGGCCGTGGTCAGCCAGCAGGTTGCGCGGCTGGAGCGTGAATTCCGGACATCGCTGCTCGTCCGCACCACACGCAAGGTGCAGCCCACCGAACTGGGGCAAGCCTTCTACCTGCGTTGCGCACTGATTCTGCGCGAGGCCGGGGACGCCTTCGACGACCTGGCCGAAACCTCGGCGGAGCCGTCCGGCATGCTGCGGCTCACCGCGCCTTTCGACTATGGTGTCGGCGTGGTGGTGCCTGCCATCGCCGCCTTTACCCGGCGCTACTCCGCGTGCAAGGTCGATGCCGTCCTCACCGACCAGACGCTGGACCTCATGTCGGGCAACATCGAACTGGCGATACGTGTCGGCTGGCTTGCTGAAACCAGCCTGCAGGCGCGAAAAATTGGTTCTTTCCGGCAACTGCTCGTGGCGTCGCCGGCCATGAAGCCGCAATTGGCGCGGCTGACCGCCCCGCAAGAGATCGCCGGCCTKCCCTTCATCGCCAACACCGCTCTTCGCGACCACCTGACATGGAATTTCTCGCTCAACGAGGGTGAGCGCCAGGCCGTTAGCGTGCAGGCCTCGATTTTTCTCGACGCCACGCTTGCCGTGCGCGAAGCCGTGTTCCACGGCGCGGGGCTTTCGGTGCTGCCGGACTATGCGGTAGCGGGTGATCTTGCGGCCGGCCGTCTCATACAGGTCCTGCCGCAATGGCGCCTGCCTTCTGGCGGCATCCATGCCGTGTTTCCGGCCGCGCGCTTTCGTCCCGCGAAGGTCCGTGCCTTTGTCGACTTGCTGGCAGACAGAGAACAACAACGGCAGGCCGCCAGCGCGTCAAATGAAAGCTGACGCCCGGCCTGGCGCGTGGTCGACATGGCGACGATATTCCGCTCCGAGGAGTGCTATTGTTTTGATAGCTATTCGCGCACGTTTTTCATGCCTTGCAGCTATTTTTCGTTTAAGCCTGCGCTGACGGTGAATCGCGGACGACCAGAACAGGCACCGGCGCCAGCCTCAGGATCTGCTCGGCGCCACTGCCCAGCAGCACCCGCCCCAGGCCGCGTCGGCCGTGGGAGCCGACCACGATGAGATCGGCGCCCCAGAGCCTGGCCGCCTCTGCCACCGACTCTCCCAGGCGCTTGCCCGGTTCATCACAAAGCACCTGGCTTGCCGTGACCCCGGCCGATTCGGCGATGGCCGTGGCATCCGTCAGGACCTTGGCGCCGCTCTCGCGCATCATGCCAACCAGATCAGCCGACCAGGTGCCATAGGGGTCGACTCCGCCCAGATAAGCTGCCTCATTGAAGGCGTGCAGCAGCCGTACGCTGGCACTGGTCTCGCGCGCCATCGCCAGGCCGGCGACAAGGGCCTTGTTGGAAGTGTCGCTGCCATCCACAGGAATCAGGATTCGCTTGAACATGGTGAATGCCTCATGTGAGTTGAAACGTCATCCATGGTGGCGATTTTTGGGAGCCGCATGTTGATGCGGGTCAATGTGGATGGATTCGCGACGGACGGTGGGGCTTCCAGGCGCAGGCCAATCGATTTGCTGCGCTCCACGCATTGGCTGTAATAACCGGGTCTTAGTCCGCGGTGTCTCCGTGGGGGCTGACCTCGGTACCGGCCCGGCCCGCCAGCATCTCCTCGATTTGGGTCAGTGAGCCTATGAGCGCCTTCTTGCCGGACTTGGACACAAAACCGGTGGCGGCCTGCACTTTGGGGCCCATGGAGCCTGCAGGGA
>NZ_JBFUAZ010000342.1:0-4468 GCF_056406035.1 Polaromonas sp. P1_E1_2
GGCTTGAACATCAAGAACTACAACGACATCCAGGTTGGCGACATCCTGGAGTTCTTTGAAATCAGGGAAGTGGCGCGGACACTGGAAGTCTGATTCCGGCTGGCCGGCAGCCCCTGGCTGCCAGCCTTTCCGCAGACCCCACCATTTTTTGACATGCGTAAAAAATCATCCACCCCGAATCGCGGTTTTCGCGTCGCCGATCAGATCCAGCGCGATCTGACGGAGCTGATCGCGCGCGAACTCAAAGACCCGCGGGTCGGGATGGTGACCGTGCAGGCCGTCGAGGTGACGGCCGACTATGCGCATGCCAAGGTGTTTTTCAGTGTGCTTGTCGGCGACCCGAAAGAGTGCGAAGAAGCGCTCAACCAGGCCGCCGGTTTCCTGCGCAACGGCCTGTTCAAGCGGTTGATGACGCACACCGTGCCGACGCTGCATTTCCACTTCGACCGCACGACCGAACGTGCGGCCGACATGAACGCCTTGATTGCCAAGGCGGTTTCTTCCCGCGCCCAAGACGACTGAGTTCGCGCCGTTCCCCTTGATGACAGGTTCAGGGACAACGGTGCCAACGACGCGCCCGGGCCAGCCCGGGCGTTGAGCCTGTCGGAATTTATGACGCAAACCTCTTCTCATCGCCAGAAAATCCAGCGACGTCCCGTGCATGGCGTGCTGCTGCTCGACAAGCCGCTGGGCCTGTCGAGCAATCAGGCCTTGCAGAAGGCCAAATGGCTGCTGCGCGCCGACAAGGCCGGCCACACCGGAACGCTTGATCCGCTGGCCACCGGCGTATTGCCGTTGTGCTTTGGCGCGGCCACCAAGTTCAGCCAGATCCAGCTCGACGCCGACAAGACATATGAAGCGGTGCTGCTGCTGGGCCAGAAAACCACCACGGCCGATGCCGAAGGCGACGTGATTGAAACCCGGCCCGTGCCCGAGATCACACCAGCCTTGCTGGAGTCGCTGACGGACCGTTTCACCGGCCCGCAGGCACAGGTTCCGCCCATGTACTCGGCACTCAAAAAAGACGGTAAGGCGTTGTACGAATACGCCCGCAAGGGGCAAGAGGTGGAGCGGGAAGCCCGCCACATCACGATTTTCAAACTGACTATGGCTGTGGCCCAGGACAGCCGTGCGCAAGCCGCTATCAAAATCATAGTGACCTGCAGCAAGGGTACCTATATCCGCACGCTCGGTGAAGACATTGGCGAAGCCATTGGCTGCGGTGCGCATCTCGGATCGCTCAGGCGGCTGGAGACCGGCGGCTACACGGCGCAGCAGTGCGTGACCTTGCCGGCCCTGGAAGCCATGACCGAGCCCGAGCGCGAAGCCTGCCTGCTGCCGGCGCAGTCGCTGGTGTCGGCGTACCCGTCTGTCACATTGGACGCCGACAATGCAGGGCGGTTTTTAAGTGGTTTGCGCCGCCGGGGTGAACCCGGGCAGTGGGGCGCCGATGCGCCGCTGGTGCAGGTCTATGGCACCGAGCCGCCGGCGTTCCTGGGCTCGGCCCATGTCACGGCCGACGAATTGATTCCGCAGCGTTTGCTGAGCCCGATTGAAATACAGGACATTTTGCAAGCCGCCTCCAAGGCCACCGTGCCGGCCGAACGTTCCGCACCCGATTTCGCTGCCGCGCCCACAGGCGTTGCGGCTTCTTCTTTCCAACATTAACCCGTACCGTTTCGAGTCTTCCTGAAAGCCAACCATGAGCCATAACCAAATCCGCAATATCGCCATCATCGCCCACGTTGACCATGGCAAAACCACCATGGTTGACCAGCTGCTGCGTCAGTCCGGCACCTTTGCCGAGCACGAAAAAGTGGTCGACACCGTGATGGACAACAACGCCATCGAAAAAGAACGCGGCATCACCATCCTGGCCAAGAACTGCGCCGTGACCTGGGAAGGCACGCACATCAACATCGTCGACACCCCGGGCCACGCCGACTTCGGCGGTGAAGTGGAGCGCGCGCTGTCCATGGTCGACGGTGTGGTGCTGCTGATCGATGCGCAGGAAGGCCCCATGCCCCAGACGCGTTTTGTGACCAAGAAGGCCCTGGCCCTGGGCCTCAAGCCTATCGTGGTGGTCAACAAGGTCGACAAACCGGGCGCCAATCCCGACAAGGTCATCAACGCCGCTTTCGACCTGTTCGACAAGCTGGGCGCCACCGACGAGCAGCTCGATTTCCCGGTGGTGTACGCCTCCGGCATCAACGGATGGTCCTCGCTCGAAGAAGGCCCGCCGAACGAGCAGTGGGGCCCCGACATGTCGGCGCTCTTCAACACCATCCTGAAGCATGTGCCTGCGCAAAAGGGCGACCCTGCCGCGCCGCTGCAGCTGCAGATTTCCGCTCTCGACTTTTCGACCTTCGTCGGCCGCATCGGCGTCGGCCGCATCAGCCAGGGCACGATCAGGCCCATGATGGACGTGGTGGTCATGGAAGGCCCGGACGGCAAGGCCGTCAAAGGCCGCGTCAACCAGGTGCTGACCTTCCAGGGCCTCGAACGCGTGCAGGCCACAGAAGCCGGCCCGGGCGAAATCGTGCTGATCAACGGCATTACCGACATCGGTATCGGCGTGACGATCACGGACCCGACCAACCCCGCGCCGCTGCCCATGCTCAAGGTTGATGAACCGACCCTGACCATGAACTTCTGCGTCAACACCAGCCCGCTGGCCGGCCGCGAAKGCAAGTACGTCACCAGCCGCCAGATCTGGGACCGCCTGCAAAAGGAACTGCAGCACAACGTGGCCCTGCGCGTCAGCGAAACCGACGAAGAAGGTATCTTTGAAGTCATGGGCCGGGGCGAGTTGCACCTGACCATCCTGCTGGAAAACATGCGCCGCGAAGGTTTCGAAATGGCCGTGTCCAAGCCGCGTGTCGTGATGAAGGAAGTCAACGGTGAAAAGCACGAGCCTATCGAGCTGGTCACCGCCGACATCGAAGACCAGCACCAGGGCGGCGTGATGCAGGCGCTGGGCGAGCGCAAGGGCGAGCTGGTGAACATGGAGCCGGACGGCCGTGGCCGCGTGCGCCTTGAGTACCGCATCCCGGCGCGTGGCCTGATCGGCTTTACCAACGAGTTCCTGAACTTGACCCGTGGTTCCGGCCTGATTTCCAACATCTTCGACAGCTACGAAGCGCACAAGGGCGAAATCGGCGGCCGTAAAAACGGCGTGCTGATCTCCATGGACGACGGTGAAATCTTCACCTACGCCCTGGGCAAGCTGGACGACCGCGGCCGCATGTTTGTGCGCGCCAATGACCCGGTGTATGAAGGCATGATCGTCGGCATCCACAGCCGCGACAACGACCTCGTCGTTAACGCCACGCGTACCAAGCAGCTGACCAACTTCCGCGTCAGCGGCAAGGAAGACGCGATCAAGATCACGCCGCCTATCGAGCTCACGCTCGAATACGGGGTCGAGTTCATCGAGGACGACGAGCTGGTTGAAATCACGCCCAAGTCCGTCCGCCTGCGCAAGCGCCACCTCAAAGAGAGCGATCGCAAGCGCGCAGGCAGGTCTTGAAGAGCCCCCACGCTTTTCACTTCGTGTAATGCGCTGCCCCCCGAGGGGGCCGTTGCGCCTGCGGCCCGGCAAAGCCGGTTCCGCGGCCCCTGCTGGTATGAGACAGGGACTCGCCGGGCAGCGGGGTGAATCGCTTGAAATCAGGCCGCTGTGTGTGCAAGCTCCAGCGGCCTTTTTGACTTTTTATATTCGTATAACAGCCTGAATTGATTGCACGCCTATGAAACTCACGCATTCCAAAGCTGTCGTCCTGATGATTTTCGTGACCCTGATGTGGTCGATTGCGGGTGTGGTCACGCGTCACCTGGAGTCGGCACGCAGTTTTGAGGTCACGTTCTGGCGCAGCTTTTTCACGGTGGTCTCTTTGCTGGTGATCTTGCCGCTGTGGCAGGGCAGGGCGGTGTTCACCAAAATCCGCAACGGTGGCTCGGCGCTCTGGATTTCCGGTTTCTGCTGGAGCGTGATGTTCACGGCTTTCATGGTGGCGCTGACGCTCACCACGGTGGCCAATGTGCTGGTGACGATGGCGGTCAGCCCTTTCATCACGGCTTTGCTGGCGCGCGCGTTTATCGGCCACCGTATTCCGGGCCGCACCTGGCTGGCGATTGCCATGGCGGGTGCCGGTATTGCCTGGATGTACGGCGGGCAGATGGACCTTTCCAGTCACCTGGGCGGAACGCTGGTCGCCTTGATGGTGCCGCTGGCGAGCGCCAGCAACTGGACCGTGGTGCAGCACAGCCGTGCCCACGGCAAGAACATCGACCTGGTGCCTGCCGTGCTGGTGGGGGCGGTGATCTCAACGTTGGCCACCTTGCCCTTGTCGTTCCCGTTTTCCGCCACGCCACATGACGTCGGCCTGCTGGCCTTGCTGGGTCTGGTTCAGTTGGCCATCCCGTGCGTGCTGTCGGTGATGTGTGCCGGCGTTCTCAAGGCGCCGGA
>NZ_JBFUAZ010000343.1:0-4464 GCF_056406035.1 Polaromonas sp. P1_E1_2
GCAAAGACTCAGCCCAAAAAGGAGAAAACCAAGAACTTATCCACATCGTGAGCACCTTCTGCTCACAAAGAGTGTGGGTCAAAATTCGATGGAAAACTCGGGTCAGACTTCGGTGCAATTCAACATCGAGGGCACTATTTGTGTTCTTGGGATGGAATGCAGTATTTGGATTATTTTTCCAACTGTGTAGCTACGACTCTCTCAAAGTAAAGGCCAACGGCTCTATTGAGCGGTTTCCTGGCATCGCCTTAGCGTTGCAAAACGCATTTAACCCCTTAGCGCTGTTCTCCGAAAAAGGAATAGTGGAGCTGCACTCATTGCTGTTGTATGTTGCTTCCTTGGCGCAGGCGTTGGGGTCGCTTGGGATACTCGCGCTAATTTTTCTGACGATCCGAGGAAAGTTCAGAAAAGGCTCCTCGTCCGAGTCCAAGGATGACGAAGGTTATATGCATGGAAAAGTGTGCCTTGGTGCAGGCATGTTGCCGCGCCAACGGAGAGGCAGGTCTAAACACCCGACTTGAGCTAGCCACTCACCTGCTTCATCTGGGAATGAAGTGACACACTCAAGTGATACAAGACCGTAGCGGGAAGCCGCTCTAGGGATAAAACCCGCAAGAAACACGGATTTGAGATGAATAAGGTGACGAGCCTTGACCCCGGCACTGACTCCACAGTTAGGGCTGCTTGGTTCCCCACCTGACCCGGTTGGCCGCTTTACCATGCGGGAAGGCCCGTCACCCTCGATTGTAAGGGACTTGGGAATGACCCCTCTGCAATAGTCCCCATTCGGGCGGCGGACTCTTTAACCCAGCATGAGCCGCGGAACCGGCTTTGCCGGGCCGCAGGCGGGCGGCCCCCTCGGGGGGCAGGGAGTTACGCGAAGCGAACGACCGTGGGGGCCACATGCTTCTTCTAGAATGGGCGGATGTCCTATCTCGTTCTCGCCCGCAAATACCGCCCCAAAAATTTCTCGGAAATGGTGGGGCAGTCGCATGTGGTGCAGGCGCTGGGCAATGCGCTGGCCACCCAGCGTTTGCACCATGCTTACCTGTTCACCGGCACGCGGGGCGTGGGCAAGACAACCATTTCGCGCATTCTGGCCAAATCGCTCAATTGCCTGGGGCCGGACGGGCAGGGCGGCATCACGGCCACGCCGTGTGGCGTGTGCCAGGCCTGTACCGACATCGACAGCGGCCGTTTTGTGGATTACACGGAGCTGGACGCAGCGTCCAACCGGGGTGTCGATGAAATTGCCCAGCTGCTGGAGCAAGCCGTTTACAAACCTGTCGTCGGCCGTTTCAAGGTCTTCATGATCGACGAGGTGCACATGCTCACGAACACGGCGTTCAACGCCATGCTCAAGACGCTGGAAGAACCTCCCGAGTATTTGAAGTTCGTGCTGGCCACGACCGACCCGCAAAAAGTGCCGGCCACCGTGCTGTCGCGCTGCCTGCAGTTCAACCTGCGGCCCATGGCGCCCGAGACGGTGCTGGAGCATTTGACGCAGGTGCTGGGCGTTGAAAACGTTCCGGCCGAGCAGCAGGCGCTGCGCCTCTTGGCACGCGCGGCGCGCGGCTCTATGCGTGATGCGCTGTCGCTGACGGACCAGGCCATTGCCTTTGGCTCCGGCAAGCTTGAAGAAGCCAGTGTGCGCACCATGCTGGGCAGCGTGGACCGCAGCTATGTCTACCGCCTGCTGGACGCCCTGGCGCGCGGCGACGGCAAAACCGTGGTCGAAACCTCCGAAGCGTTGCGGCTGAACGGCTTGAGCGCGGCTTCCACCCTGGAGGAAATGACGACGGTGCTGCAACGCATGGCGGTGTTGCAGGCCGTACCCGAGATGGGGGCGGGCGACGACGGAGCCGACCCGGATATCGCGGAGACGGCGCGGCTGGCCCAGGCGCTGCCCGCCGATGAAACGCAGCTGCTTTACAGCCTGTGCCTGCATGGCCGCGGTGAATTGGGCCTGGCGCCCGATGAATATGCGGGCCTGACCATGGTGCTGCTGCGCTTGCTGGCCTTCAAACCCTCGGCTTCGGCTACCACCCATGCGGGGGGTGCCGCCGAGCCCGGAAAAAAGCCCCAGCCTGAGGTGGCGCGGGCCCATGCGCCCGTGGCTTTGCCTGAGCGGCGTTTGGCGCCGGCGCCTGCCGCCGCACCTGAACCCGCACATGATCAGCCTGCCCCTGCTGCAGCGCGCGTGTCACAAGAACCACCCGCGCCTCAAAATCTTGAACAAAAACAGCCTGTAGTCCAGGCGGAACGGGCGCAAGCAGCTATCAATTCAGTAGCGGCTCCCGTGGCGATGCCGGAGCGCCCATTGCCGCAGCAGCGCCCGCAGCAGGGCGCGCCAGCCGCTGCCGTTGCGCCTCTGGTGCCTGTTCCGCACGGCGAAGTCTGGAGCCAGACTGTCAACCAGCTGGTGGCCGCCGAGGCTGTGGCGGCACTGACGCGTGAGCTGGGCCTGCAGTCGGAGCTGCGCAGCCAGGCCGATGGGCTGTGGACGCTAAGGGTGGAGCGCGAGTCGCTGAACCAGGCGGCAGCGCGTGAAAAGCTGCAAGCCGCACTGCAGGCGCATCTTGGCGATGCGGCCCTGCGGCTCGCGGTGGAAGTGGGGCCCGTCACCGACACCCCGGCCCGCCGCAATGCGGCAGCACAGGCCGAGCGGCAGCGCGCTGCCGAAGAAATGATCCAGAACGACCCGTTTGTGCAGGACATGATTCGCGACTGGGGCGCCAAAATTGTCCCCGGCAGCATCCGGCCGCTGGCCGCGAAGTCGATATGATCAAAGGCAGGTTTTAAAACCAATTTCTGCCCCCAATTTCGACGAAATTTCAGACGCAAAGCACACCTCGATTTCAAGTTTTAAAGGAACTACCATGTTTAACAAAGGACAACTCGCGGGCCTCATGAAGCAGGCGCAGGYGATGCAGGACAACCTCAAGAAAGCCCAGGAAGAACTGGCATTTGTGGAAGTCACCGCTGAGGCCGGCGCCGGTCTGGTGAAGGTCACCATGACCTGCAAGCACGATGTCAAACGCGTTGAAATTGACCCCAGCCTGCTGACCGACGACAAGGACATGCTGGAAGACCTGGTAGCCGCTGCGTTCAACGCGGCCGTGCGCAAGGCCGAAGAAGTGAGCAACGAGAAAATGGGCAAGCTCACGGCCGGTATGCCCGGTCTGCCTGGCGGCATGAAGCTGCCCTTCTAAAGTTGTGAGCCCCCACGGTCGCTCACTGCGTGTAGCTCCCTGCCCCCCGAGGGGGCCGCTGCGCCTGCGGCCCGGCAAAGCCGGTTCCGCGGCCCCTGCTTGCGAAAGCGGGTACAACGCTCGGTCGCTGCTGCCACATGGCTGACTCCAACGCTCTCGAAGGCCTTACCCAGGCCTTGCGCAAGCTGCCGGGCGTGGGCGCCAAGTCGGCCGCGCGCATGGCTTTTCATTTGCTGCAGCACGACAAGCCCGGCGCGCTGCAGATTGCCCGTGCGCTGGAGCACGCCGTCAATAGCGTGCGGCATTGCACCTTGTGCAACACGCTGACGGAGCAGGAGGTTTGCACCACCTGCGCCAACCCGCAGCGTGACCGCAGCAAACTGTGCGTGGTCGAAACACCGGCCGACCAGGCTGCCCTTGAGCGCACGCTGGCCTACAAGGGCCTTTATTTTGTGCTCATGGGCAAGCTGAGTCCGCTTGACGGCATAGGCCCCAACGACATCGGCTTGCAAAAACTGTTTGACCGCGTGGTGCCCAAGAACGAGCGCGGCGAGGCATTGCCGCCTGCATCGCGCGAAGTGCAGGAAGTCATCCTGGCGACCAATTTCACGGCCGAAGGTGAAGCCACTGCACACGTGATTGCACAGGCGCTGAAAAGCCGCGGCGTCCAGGTGACGCGCCTGGCGCGCGGAGTGCCGGTGGGCAGCGAACTTGAATACGTAGACCTGGGCACCATTGCCCACGCGTTGGTGGACCGCAGGTGAGGGCGGTGTTTTTAGTTTTATCTTGACAGCTTCATGCCCGCAGCGGGCGACCATAACGAAAGGAACCCACCATGACATTCGCACGCTTCACCATTGCCTACTGGTGTGTTCTGATTGCGGCCCTGTTGCCCATTGTGTGTGCCGCCATTGCCAAATACGGCACGATGAGCACCCCGCGGCGTGATGGTGGATATGACAACCACAACCCGCGAGGCTGGCTGGCGCAGCAAACCGATTGGCGTGCCCGGGCCAACGCCGCGCAAGCCAACACATTCGAGGCGCTGCCCTTTTTCTTTGCAGCAGTCATCATTGCGCACGTCCTGCAGGCAGGGCAGACACGGCTGGACATCCTGGCATTGCTCTTTGTCGTGCTGYGCATTGCCTACATCATGATGTACATCGCTGACCTGGCCAAAGCCCGCTCTGCCATCTGGGCGTGTGCACTTTTTATCAATATCGTCATTCTTTTTTCCGGCTTTCGTTGACAC
>NZ_JBFUAZ010000344.1:0-4457 GCF_056406035.1 Polaromonas sp. P1_E1_2
CACACCTGCGGCGGCAAGCACCTCCGAGAGAATTGTGACGCTGGCGATCAGAGGATGAAACTCGATGGGGGCCAACGCATAGTGGCCCAGGCCGTCAAAACCTAACGCCGCGTAAACAGCCATCAGCAGCAGGCCCATAGCCACGAATTTTTTGCGCATGAGCAGCAAGCCAACGGCACCCACCGAAGTGATGGCAGCCCACACCCCATAAACCTGCGCACGTGTTAGCCAGGCCGGCAGGTTCGGATATTCGCAGATGAACTCGGCGTTGTGGCTGAAATGGCCGAGACTGGCGAGGAAGTAGGCTGCTGTCAGGGCGAGCAGCAGTTTGGGAAAGTCGTTGAAGCTGCGAAAGAAACGCATCGTTCAGGCCTGTGGTTAGAGGGGTGAAGCCCGCAGGCATCTGGCCTGTGGGTTACCAGTCTAACCAACCGGGCAGCCGCGCCGCTCGACGGCCTATTGTTCGCTAACTCAAGCCAGCGTATACGCCGTCTTCACCGTCGTGAAGAACTCCTGCGCATACTTGCCTTGCTCACGCGGGCCGTAGCTGGATCCTTTGCGGCCGCCAAACGGTACGTGGTAGTCCACGCCTGCCGTCGGCAGGTTGACCATGACCATGCCGGCCTGGCTGTGGCGCTTGAAGTGGGTCGCGTATTTGAGGCTGGTGGTGGCGATGCCGGCTGACAGGCCGAATGGCGTGTCATTGGCGGTGGCCAGCGCGGCTTCGTAGTCTTTTACCCGGATGATGCTGGCCACCGGGCCAAAAATTTCTTCACGGTTGATGCGCATGCCGGCGGTGCTTTCGCTGAAAAGCGCTGGTGTCATGAAGTAGCCTTCGGCGCCGCTGCCGGTATGGCAGCGCACGCGGTCACCGCCAAACGACAGCGTTGCGCCCTCCTGCTGGCCGATGGCGATGTAGCTTAAGTCCTGCTCCAGCTGGGCTTGTGAAGAAACCGGGCCGATGTCGGTTCCGGCGGTCAGGGCGTCGCCCACCTTGATGCGGGCCATGCGTTCGTGCAGCGCCTTGACAAAAGCAGGGTAGATGCCTTCGGTCACGATGAGGCGGCTTGATGCCGTGCAGCGCTGTCCGGTGGAATAAAAAGCGCTCTGCGCGCTGAGTTCCACGGCCTGGGTCAGGTCGGCGTCATCCAGGATGACCTGCGGGTTCTTGCCGCCCATTTCGAGCTGCACCTTCTTGAGGTTTTTTGCGCAAACCTCTGCAATGCGGCTGCCCACGCCGACCGAGCCCGTAAAGCTGATGGCATTGACGCCCGGATGGTTGACCAGCGCATCGCCGATGACGCGGCCGGGGCCCATCACCAGGTTGAACACGCCCGCCGGAATACCCGAACGCGAAATGATTTCGGCCAGGGCCCAGGCACTGCCCGGAACCAGGTCTGCCGGCTTGAGCACCACGCAGTTGCCGAAGGCCAGCGCCGGCGCAATCTTCCAGGCCGGGATGGCGATGGGGAAATTCCACGGCGTGATCAGGCCGACGACGCCCACGGGTTCGCGCGTGATTTCCACGCCGATGCCGGGGCGAACCGACGGCATGGTTTCGCCACCCAGGCGCAGGCATTCGCCGGCAAARAATTTGAAGATGTGGCCMGCGCGGGTGGCTTCGCCAATGCCTTCRGGYTTGGTYTTKCCTTCTTCGCGYGAGAGCAGGGTGCCCAGCTCTTCGCGGCGCGCCAGGATTTCAGTGCCGATCTTGTCGAGCGCATCGGAACGGGCCTGGATGCCCGAGGTGGACCAGGCCGGAAAGGCGGCCTGCGCGGCCTGTACGGCGGCATCCAGCCCTGCGGCGTCGGCCTGCGTGTACTCGCCGATCACGTCAGCGAGATTGCTGGGGTTCAGGTTGGGGCTGTAGCTGCTGCCGGCCAGCCATTGGCCGGCGATGAGGTTGTCGTGTTTGGTGGTCATGAGGTGGCTCCAGAAGAAATCAGGGTTGATCAGGGGCGAGAGGGCGCGCAGGTTGTGGGGGTGCCACAGGCGGCGCCACATCAATCGCATAGAAACGCAGGGCGTTATCGCACATCATCGCATGTTGCTGGTTTGCAGGCAGGTGGCCCAGCATGCCGGCCACACTGCCCACCAGGTCCGGATAGTTTATGCGCAGGCCCGCCACCGGAAAGTTGCTGGCAAACATGCAACGCTGCCAGCCGAAAATGGCCACCGTCTCGCGCACGATGCGCGCGTTTTCGTACCGGTCCCAAGGCTGGCCGCGCAGGCCGAACTCGGAAAGCTTGACGTGCACGTTTTCCTGCCGGGCCAGCGTTTCCATCCAGCTGCGCCAGCGTTTAAGGCCTTCTTCGCTGCGGTCCCAGGCAAAGCCGTGGTGGTTCAGGGCGATGGGTACCTTCGGAAACATGGCTGCCACGGTAGCCGCCTCAGGCAGGTGCCAGGCGGGCACGCGCAGGTCCCACCGCAGGCCGAATTTCTCCAGCAACGAAAAGCCGCGCAGCCAGTCTTCGTGTTGCATGGTGCCCGCTTGCCCTTTGACGCTTTGGTCCGCTGCGGCAGATGTGACGGGTTTGCTGCGAATGCCGCGTACCAGTTCAAACTGCGATTGCGCGAGGAGGCATTCTTCGCTATCAGGCCGGTCAAACCAGGCGTGCGCCACGATGGCGTTCGGAAACCCGTGCCTTGCGTGGACCTCATGCAGCCAWGCRGTTTCGGCAACCTGCTCAAGGCGGCTGCGYTCGGCTTCCACATGCACGGTTGCSACCACGTCGCMRGGCCCTACAGCSGCCCGGTAGTCSGTTGCSAGGAARTCCCGGCAAATCGGCCGGTAGTCGCCGAGGAAGAAGGCSCCTGGATCGTACGCTTCCTGCAACCAGGGGTAGTGGCCTTTCGACAGGTCCCACAGGTGGTGATGTGCGTCGACGACGGGCCCTGTAAACGCCTTCACAGGTGCGGGCAGTGAGGTGGGCGATGTGCCTGTGCTCTTCATGAACCGGTAGTGGATACAGACTTTGCCGAATCAATGCCGCCAGACGCAGGACGAATCAGGCTCACGCAGCGTCCTGATTTCCTGCTCGAACGCAAAGCTGTCCAGATTGAGGCGGCGCACCGTCTCGTCCTGAAATGAGATGTAGACCGCCCGATCCACCGGGTGAAACGACAAGGCCAGCGGGTTACTGGGCAAGGCAAAGCAGCGCTGCTCCTGCAGTTCCAGGCCGAATATCGACAGCGAATGCTCGCCCGAGTTGGTGGTGAGCAGCAAGTCCTGGCCTTGCGCGCCCTGGAAGCGGTAGACCCGGTTGGGGTCGCGACGTGTCTTGCCTGAGGCCACGACTTTCATGCTGGCCGTGTCGACGGCGACGATGGTGTCGTCGCCGCGGTTGGCCACATACAGCAGCGACTCGTCACCCGACAGCACATTGCCTTCGGGCACGGGGCCCGGCATCATCGCGACAGGTGCGAAGGTCGGATCGTTCGGCCTGATTTTGGTGACGGTGTTCGACAGCAGGTTCAGTGCATAAGCTGTCTGTGCATCTTTCGTCAGCGCAAACAGGTGCGTTTTGTAGCCGCCCGAAGACACAGCCAGGTCCGGTACATGCACCTTTGCCGGGTTCGAGAATCGCAGCAACACGTTGTGCGCTTCAGACATCACGAACAGGCGTCCCTGGCCGTCCACTRTCAGGCCGTGCGGCCGGTAATACGGCCAGAGGTTCAGCGTGGCCACATGCTCGCGTTTGTCCAGGTCAATCACAAAGACCGAATGCCCGCCTGCGTCTCCCAGATGACTGGCGGTTTCGATGCCATAGTGGCCCACGTAAGCAAGCCGGCGCACTGGATCTACTGTGAACTCATGCGGAAAGTTGGGCAAGACGATGTGTTCTTCCGCCCGGCCGGTGGCCAGGTCGTAAAAGCTGAAGGTATGGGCGCATTTCTGCACCAGCAAGAGTGTTTCCCGAAGGGGCATGGGTGTCCTGAAGATGGGGGAGCCTGAAAGGAAACAGAGAGAAAGAGGGAGAACGCGTGAAGAGGCCGGCCAAAGCCGTTTACCTGTCCCAGCGTAGCACCAGCGGGTCCAGCCGCTGCGCGGTGGCGATCAACCCCTTGCGAACCTCAGGATGCATGGCGGGAAACGGATGGCGCGGCGCCTCGCAGGCGATCACGCCGCCTTCCTTCATCAAGGCCTTGGCCGTCAAGATACCGCCCTGGCGGTTTTCATAGTTGATCAGCGGCAACCAGCGGGTGTACTCGGCAATGGCTTCATCCCGCTTGTCGGCGACCCATGCATCCATGATCTTGCGAATGCCGTCCGGGTAGCCGCCACCCGTCATCGCACCGGTGGCGCCGGCTTCCAGGTCGGGTAGCAGGGTAATGGCTTCTTCGCCGTCCCACGGGCCTTCAATCGCGTCGCCGCCCAGCCGGATCAACTCGCGCAGCTTGGAGGCCGCACCCGGCGTTTCGATCTTGAAGTAGGCCACATTGCGGATCTCTTTGGC
>NZ_JBFUAZ010000345.1:0-4452 GCF_056406035.1 Polaromonas sp. P1_E1_2
GCCAGGAAGCGGGGGAGCGTTTCTACCGTGAAGGCGATACCGGACCAGGCCACGCTGCCCGTGATTTCGAAAACCACCAGAGGAACCAGGAAGAGCAGTATCTGGTCGGCAAGCCTGGAAAGGAAGAGGGAGCTATAAAACAGCTGGCCGTTGGCGTTGTTGGCGTTGTCGCGCACCCCTGCTCCCATCGCCTTGCTCCGCAAAGCAGGCCAGATACCTTGCGTATCTGGCTATTATTTTGATAGCGCCTTGCGCTCCTCCTGATTGGGCTGATTGGGCTGATTGGGCTGGCGGCATCTTTTATGCAAAGAACGCCGTCAAGCCCGTACCCCTCATATTCAGCTGCGGTCGGCGCCGTCTTCCTCCGGCCAGTCGCGGATGTAGGCCTTGAGCATCTTGTTTTCGAAGTTCTGGCTGTCCACCACGGCCTTGGCGACGTCGTAGAGGCTGATGACGCCCATCATGACTTTCTGGTTCATCACGGGCATGTAACGCGCGTGGCGTTCCAGCATCATGCGGCGGACTTCGTCGAGTTCGGTCTCCGACGTGCAGGTGAGCGGGTGGTCGTCCATGGCGGTACGCACCAGCGTGCTGCCGATCTCGCCGCCGTTTTTGACGATGCAGACAATCACTTCGCGAAATGTCAGCATGCCGACCAGGTCACCGTGCTCCATGACGACCAGTGAGCCGATGTCTTTTTCGGCCATGATCTGGGCCGCCTTGGCAAGGGGTTCGTCAGGCTGGACGGTGTAAAGCGTGTTGCCCTTCACGCGCAGTATGTCTAGAACCTTCATGGCCATCTCCTCGGTTGTGCTGCTTGCCGGCCCTCATTGTCCCACCACAGCGCGGCAACAGGGAATTCAGTTTAAATATAGCCCACAATCAAACGGCAGGTTGCAAGAATCTGTTCGGGCTCCTGCGATTGCCCGGCGCACCGCCACTTTTTTCTGACTGGAGACAAACCCATGCCCGGTTACTCAGACCCCGGCTTCGACACCCTGGCGTTGCACGCCGGCGCCGCGCCCGACCCCACCACCGGCGCGCGTGCCGTGCCGATTCACCTGACGACTTCTTTCGTCTTCGAATCCAGCGACCACGCGGCCAGCCTCTTCAACCTCGAACGTGCGGGCCACGTCTATTCGCGCATCAGCAACCCGACCAATGCGGTGCTGGAGCAACGCGTGTCGGCCCTGGAAGGCGGCATAGGCGCGATCGCCACGTCCAGCGGGCAGGCGGCGTTGCACCTGGCGATTGCCACCTTGATGGGCGCCGGTTCGCACATCGTGGCCAGCACCGCGCTGTATGGCGGCAGCCAGAACCTGCTGCACTACACCTTGCGCCGTTTCGGCATCGACACCACCTTCGTCAAGCCCGGCGACCTGGATGGCTGGCGCGCTGCCGTGCGGCCCAACACCAGACTTTTCTTCGGTGAAACCGTGGGCAACCCGGGCCTCGATGTGCTGGACATCGAAGCGGTCTCGAGCATCGCCCATGACGCCGGCGTGCCGCTGCTGGTGGACTCCACCCTCACCTCCCCCTGGCTCATCAAGCCCTTTGACCACGGCGCCGACCTGGTCTACCACTCGGCCACCAAGTTCCTGAGCGGCCACGGCACGGTCATTGGCGGCGTGGTGGTGGACGGCGGCAGTTTCGACTGGGAAAAGTCCGGAAAATTTGCCGAACTGACCGAAGCGTACGAAGGCTTTCACAACATGGTGTTCAGCGAGGAAAGCACCGTGGGCGCCTTCCTGCTGCGCGCGCGGCGTGAGGGCCTGCGAGACTTCGGCGCCTGCATGAGCCCGCACACGGCCTGGCTGATTTTGCAGGGCATTGAAACCCTGCCGTTGCGCATGGCGCGGCACATGGGCAACACCGAGAAGGTGGTGCATTTTCTTGCCAGCCACCCGCTGGTGTCGCGTGTGGGCCACCCCATGCTCGAATCGCACCCCAGCCACGCGCTGGCCAAAAAGCTGCTGCCGCGCGGCGCCGGTTCGGTGTTCAGCTTCGACATCAAGGGCAACCGCGAACAGGGCAAGGCCTTCATCGAGGCGCTGAAAGTCTTTAGCCACCTGGCCAACGTTGGCGACTGCCGCAGCCTGGTGATCCACCCAGCCAGCACCACGCATTTCCGCATGAGCGACGAAGCACTGGCGGCCGGCGGCATCACACAAGGCACGATCCGCCTGTCGATTGGCCTGGAAGACCCGGACGACCTGCTGGACGACCTCAAGCGCGCCCTCAAGGCGGCAGAAAAAGCCGCCGTGAAAGCGGGGGCTTAAAGCATGTACCTCGACGTCAACGGCCACAAAACCTATTGCTACACCGGCGGCAAACCTTTCGATGCGGCCAAACCCACTGTCGTGTTTATCCACGGTGTGCTCAACGACCACAGCATCTGGATACTGCAGACCCGCTACTTCGCGCACCACGGCTTCAACGTGCTGGCACCCGACTTGCCCGGCCATTGCAAAAGCGAAGGTGAGCCGCCGCAGTCGGTCGAAGAAGCGGCGGCCTTCATCATCGCGCTGCTCGGTGCAGCCGGCATCAAGAGCGCCTCACTGGTGGGCCACAGCTTTGGCTCCCTCACGGCGCTGCACGCGGCGTCCACTGCATCGCAMAGGGTGACGCACCTGGCGCTRCTGGGAACCGCCGCRCCGATGAMGGTTTCSCCCGCGCTGCTGGACAACGCACTGAACCAGCCSATGAAGGCSATCGAAATGGTCAACACYTTCTCGCAYTCCATGCTGGCGCCGCCGCCCTCRTCGCTGGGCCCGGGCACCTGGCTGTAYGGRGKGTCGAAGGCGCTCATGAAACGGGTGCTGGCCAGCAATACCAAAGTCAACCTGTTCCACCGCGGCTTCAAGGCCTGCGACGACTACACCGGCGGCGAAGCGGCCATTGAAAAAGTACAGTGCCCGGTGCTGTTCATCCTGGGCAAAAACGATTCCATGACCTTGCCAAAAATGGCGGCGCCGCTGCAGACCAAAGCCAAAAATGCCAGGACGGTGATGCTGCAGGCCGGCCACCAGATGATGACCGAAGCACCCGAAGGAGTCTTGTTTGCGCTGAAGGATTTCATCAAGCCATGAGCGTGCTGACGGCCACGCCGGCGATGACGCAGCAGCGTGCGCAGGAAATCGCCGCCAGCTTCGACCTGCGCGCCTTGCCGCCGGATTTTTACGCCAACCCCTATCCGGTGTATGCGCTGCTGCGCGAAACCGAGCCCGTCAAGCGCATGCCGGACGGTTCCTGGTTCCTCACGCGTTATGCCGACCTGGTGGCGGTGTACCGCGACGCGCAGACCTTCAGCTCGGACAAGAAGGTGGAGTTCGGGCCCAAATACGGAGCGGGCTCGGCCCTGTTTGAACACCACACCACCAGCCTGGTGTTCAACGACCCGCCGCTTCACACGCGCGTTCGCAAACTCATCATGGGCGCCCTCACGCGGCGCGCCATTGCTGATATGGAGCCCGGGCTCATCACGCTGGTCGATAGCTTGCTGAATGCGATCGAGCGCCGGGGCGGTGGTGATTTGATTGAGGATTTTGCTTCGGCGATCCCGGTGGAGATCATCGGCAACCTGCTGGGCGTGCCGCATGCCGACCGGGCGCCGCTTCGCGCCTGGTCGCTGGCCATACTCGGCGCGCTGGAGCCCAAATTGACGCCCGAACAGGAAGCCCTGGGCAATGGCAGCGTGCGGGACTTCACGGGCTACCTCAAGGACCTGGTGGCGGACCGGCGCAAACACCCGGGTGACCCGGAACACGATGTGCTGACACGGCTGATCGGCGAAGAAGTGTCGGGTGAAAGACTCAGCGAAACCGAATTGCTGCAAAACTGCGTGTTCATCCTGAACGCCGGCCACGAAACCACGACCAATCTGATCGGCAATGCCTTGGTACTGCTGCAGGAATGGCCGCAGGCGAAGCAACAGTTGCTATCAAAATCAGAGCTGCTCGCGCACATCGATAAAGGGCTAGAGGCCGATTTAACTGTTGAAATCGATGAATTCCTGCGTTTTGAGCCGTCCAACCAGCTGGGCAACCGCCGCGCGCTCRAGGCCTGCCAGGTGGGCGGTGTGGACTTGCCCGAAGGCGCGTTGCTGACGCTATGCATTGGGGCCGCGAACCGCGACCCGGCACAGTTTTCCAACCCCGAACATCTGGACCTGGCACGCCAGGACAACCGCCACCTGGCCTTCGGCTTCGGCATTCACCAGTGTGCCGGGCTTAGCCTGGCGCGGCTTGAAGGCCGCATTGCCATTGGCCGGTTTCTTCAGCGCTTTCCGCACTACCGCCTGACCACCAGCCCCACACGCGGCGGCCGTGCGCGCTTCAGGGGTTTTCTGAAGGCGCCGTTTTCAACGACGGCTACCTGACCTGGCGTTGCGCGCCCACACGGTGCGGCGCCGCTTCCAGCGCCTGCAACAGCGCCTGTGTGGATGGCAAATGG
>NZ_JBFUAZ010000346.1:0-4441 GCF_056406035.1 Polaromonas sp. P1_E1_2
GTTATTAACAAATAAGTTAATACATCAATGCCTGCATCCCTTGACAAAATATTTGAAGCGCTCGCCTCGRGSCCCAGGCGCCAAATTCTGGCGTACCTCACCGAGAAAGAACTCAGCACCACTGAGCTGGCCGAGCGCTTTGCCATGAGCACGCCGGCCGTTTCTCGCCACCTGTCGGTGCTTGAAAACGCCGGCTTGGTGACCAGCGAGCGCAGCGGCCAGTTTGTGCTCTACAAGCTCAACGGTGACAGCCTCGTCAACAGCCTCACGGGTTATGCATTCGAACTATGCCCGGTCGCGCGGCCCCTGAAACGGGAACGCGTTGCGGCCAAAACACCAAAAGCCAGGTAACAAGGAGAGAGGGACCCATGCTGAATCTCACACAGGTGATTGAAACGTTTCCGTCGGTTCGCATTCCATCCGAATCGGGCGGTTTGGCCGTCGAGGTGTCTTTGATCGCCCAGATCGGTCATGGTGCAGGCAACCATTTATTTGCCAGCGTGGCATCCAGGCAGCGCCAGCACAGCGCATTTGTCGATGAGTTGGATGAGCCATCAGCTAAACTGGGTGGGACCAACTTTCCCAAAGGTGACGCAACGTCGCTGTATTCATTTGTCGTGGGGCCTAAAGGCCATCCGTTTCACCGCCATGCGGGGCACCGCATATTTACGGCGGTATCGGGCAGCGGTGGAGCCCAGTTGCGCTTTTCCAGCGCGTCGGAACAACAAATCCAGGAAGACCCGCAGAACTTCATCCGCGCCCTGCGTTTTGTGAACATACCGCCTGACTGCATGTTCACCGTGCGTTTTGGTGGTGAAACCTGGCACCAGTTTTCTCCGCTCTCGCGTAATTCCTTGCACCCTGTGTTCTTTGCGTTGTCTTGCCATACGAATGAACTGGGCGGGAATTTGTCGGAGTCATTGAAACAGGAGGTGCTGACCAATAAGGCGAGCATCCCATCATTGACGGAGTTGCTGCCGGACGAGGTGAAGGCGTTGCTTCAGGCCAAGGACTTCAAAGCTGATACCGTGCCGACCACGACCTTGTCGCTGGATGCTCCGCCCGGGACGTTCCACCGGGTGGTATGCAACACTGTGCGCAGCGGCGCAGGCGTGATGCGAGGCTTGTGGGGTTCGTGGAAAGGGGCGTCGGGCTTTCTGTCACATGGCGGATCCGCCCGAAGCGTCAAGGAGCTCAGCAGCCCGCCAGTGGATTCGCTGTTGCTTCAGCAACTGACCGAACTGCGCGTCCATCATGAAGACACTTTTCGCCTGCGCGTGACCGGTACCAACTTCGGGCACAGCAGCGCCAGAAATCTGCTCGCCGCAGTCCTGGAGGGCTTTCTGCTCAATGCGCCCAGCGGTGTGTCCAATCTGATGGCGCTGCGCAATGTTCTGGTTAAGCCCCTGGGCCTGCGTACATCGCCATTGGGCTGCCCTGTGTCTTCGCTGTTGTCACCGGACACCAGCAACCTGTTCGCCAACCGTTACCCGGTGCTTGACCAAAGCGTTAATACAGCCGATACCAAGGCGCAGGTCATTCTGGGCGCCAATGACAAACATCTGCTGTTCAGGTCCTGTGTCAGCGTGGAAATCGTCGACAAGCATCATGTGGATGTGATGCTGGGTACGCGGGTTCATTGCAAGAATGCCTTTGGCCGCTTTTACATGGCGGCCATTGACTATGTGCATCGCCACTACGTCACACCCACGATGCTGCGGCTGGCTGTGGAATATGCGGTCGTTCAGGAGAAAGAGTCGGCTGTACCCGTCAAACTGGTGACAGCCTGAGAGATCAAGTCAGGAACGTTGTTTTTGGCGGCCGCGACTTCGCCACCACCTCGCAGCACCTCACATCAGCACAAGCAGTAGCAGGCACACCAAGATCAMCCCCATCTCGAGCCATTCCTGACTCGTCATGCTGAGCATGCGGCGGGCCGTCAGCGTCACCACCGGGACCAGCAAGGCGAGACCTATCCAGCGGTCCAGCGGCATAAGGCAAACGCGCGCCAGCGCCCATAACCAGGCGCAATGCGCCAGGAATCCCCAGAACTCGGCCCGGCTTGTTTTCGCGGTGACGTTCAGCGCGAGGCGCCAGCCGGTGGCTACGGCTTGCCACCATTGCATCTCCTCGTCGTCCAGCACCTTGTGCAGGGCATGCAGGGCCACCACTCCCAGTACCACCGGCCCGACGAAGCCCGCCCCCAAGGCAATTCCGAGATACAGGGGATGGTCGTAACCCGTGCCGCCGCTGCCCATTTTCATGGTGGCCAGAATCCACGCACCGCCCACCACCAGCACCGTCACCACGGCAACCACGCCCTCCGGCACGCCCGCGCTGCGCGCCGTGCGGCCGCCGGCAAACAGGCCGAGCGCCAACACGGTGGCGCCGAGGAAGGTCGTCAGCAGTGAGACAGTTGCCGCCCATCCGTGATGCGGCGCAGCCGTCAGGCTGCCCGACTCGGGTGGGTCCAGTGCATTTTTGGCGGGAGACCACTGGCGGTACKGCTCRTGCCGGGCCTTCAKCTGGCGCTGGCTCCAGCTGACTCTTAATGGCGATGCATTCGCGAATGCCAGTTCTGTGTGGTACAGGCGCTGGGCACTGTCGAGGTCATGCGGTACCAGCACGGTCTGCAGGCCTGCCTTGCCGTTGGCCGCCTGCAGCGCAGCCAATTGCTCGCGCCAGTACCCGGCCACCGGGGGGGCCTCGCACGCCAGGGGTTCGGACTGGGCGCCGGGCTGCAACAAGGTGACTTCATTGGCGCGCATGACGCTTTGTGGTGCTCGCACCCGGTCCCAGTCGCAGGTAAAGCGCAGCGTGCCTTGCAAGATGATGTCGGGGCGGTAGAGCGGCAGCGGCACGGAGCTGGTGTTGGCCAGGCGCAGCGACAGCATCAGGCGTACCTGGCCTTCGGCAGAAGGCGCAGCCCAGATGCCGGGCGCGATGGGCTGCATGTCGCGCATATCCAGCGTGAAGAGCGGCGCGCGCGCGGCGCCGGATTCCCAGCGCAGGGCTAGTGCCTGGTTGAAGGCCGCCTGCCAGGTAGCGCGGAAAGCGGGGCCCATCACGTCGTCGCGCTGCCGGCCGCGCGCGATGGCCACGGCCACATCGTCTGCCGGTGCTTTCGTACCGCCCGGCAATCGGCGCAGGAATGACTTCCAGGCACTGGTCTTGGGCTCGGGTACAGCCAGGGCCGGTGGTGGCGCCGCGCCGGTGACCTGCGCCACATAGCCATACAGCAGTTCGTTGCGCAAGGCTTCAAAGTCCGCCTTGGGCGCTTCGGCACTGCGCAAGACATTCACGAGGAAGTAGGCCTGCGCGGCATTGCTGCCTACCGGTGTTCCGTACAACGCAGTGGTGAAGGGAGTCGGCACGGACGAGGCATTGGCCGCAAAAGCCCCGTTCTGGAGCAGAAGCATGCTGCAGAGAATGGCGCGCAGGGTTCGTGTCATGGCTGTATCGCTGCCCGGGCTGCCGGGCGGTACGAGTGAGCCTGTTTCTCGACGGCGGCAAGGCCAGGGCACAAAAAACCAGAACCCACCCTCTGGTTTTCAGGGCCACGCTCTTTTGCGTGGGTATTTGCTGTTTTCACGTATCGGTCTCCCTCCGATGAAAGGCGGCTTGCGCAGCAAGCTTGTTTTTGGTGATCGCGCCGATCTTATATTCAAGCCAACTATCGGCAGAAATAGGTGGCAATGCAGGATTTATACCCGCGAAAGCGTGATGCACTCGGCCTCGATAACAACAACCATCTGTTGTTCAGGTCTTGCGTGGTCGTTGAGGTCGTGAAGGAGCCGCCTGCCCTGCGGCGGTTTGCGGTTAGGTGCGCGACTGTTCAGGAAGGCAGGGGTGAAGGCGCTTGCCAGGCTGGCAAGTGCATAGCGCGTCAGCATGAGCCGGCACGTCATCGGCCGGGTTGTTTACGGCCTGGCGTCGCGCCAGACAAGATAARGATTCAGCGGTGCGCCGCGCCACCACTGGCGCTCCGGCCCCAGTTTGAAGATCGCGAAGTGCAGGTGCGGTGCGTCGGGAGATGCATTCCCGGTGCTGCCGACATAGCCGATGACCTGGCCTTTGCGCAGGCTGGCGCCTTCGCTGAGGCCTTCGGCATAGCGGTCCAGGTGTGCGTAGTAGTACGCGTACTGGCTGGCCGGGTCGAACTGGTAAATCGTGATGCCGCCTGGCTTGCTCAGGAACAGCTTGGCCACTTTGCCGTCCTCGACGGCGAGCACTGGCGTGCCGCGTGGGCTCATGATGTCTATGGCTTCATGCGGGGCTCCTGCTGCGCGCGCCTGGGTGGTGGTGTCGCTGTGCTGGGCGGGCTTTACGCCTTTCACAGGAAGTGTCAGGACGCGTAGCCGTAACTGCGAAATGTCCGTGTCATCGGCGACAGATGCGGGTGGGGGCGGCAGGGCAGGTGAGGGCGCGGCTGCCTCTATGG